>DATIPJ010000630.1:0-10836 GCA_035472155.1 Kofleriaceae bacterium | reverse complement strand
GGGAAGCCGCCGAGCACCGGGAAGTTGCTGGTCAGGTTCCACCAGATGCGCCCGGTGGGGCCGACGACGACGCGGCCGCCCACGCCGAGCTCCTCGCTGTTGAGGCCGCCCACCCCGAGGCCGGTGGTGAGCGGCCGCTGGTTGGTGCCGAACTGCTTGAGCGCGAGGTGCTGCAGCTGGGTGCGAACGACGCCCGACACGACGATGTTGTCGCCGTTGGTCGCCAGGCCGTTGATGTCCGACATCCCGACCGCGCGCGACATCACGTGATCGCCGGCCTCCGACAGCAGCACGAAGTACGCGCTGGTCCGGCTGTCGGGGTTCGACAACACCGGCAGCGCGCCGCCGCCGAAGTCGATCGAGTCGGTCAGCTCGCCGCCGAACAGCACGCGGTGCTGCGGATCGGACATCATGTGCTCGACCGAGGCGCGTCCGGTGAAGCTCCGGCTCCACACGAGCGAGCCGTCGAAGTTGTACCGGGTGATCCGCACGGTCCCCGGATCATTCGATCCGACGAGGACCTGGTCGCCGTCGAACCCGATCGCGGTCCCGGCGGCCGGCAGCTGACCGACCAGCGCGCCATCGGGCGCGAATCGCGTCGCGGCCACGCTGCCGTCGGAGCCCGACGCCGTGCCGACCAGCACGTCGCCGCCCGCGTCGGTGGTGACCCGCTGGATCACCGAGTTGACGGGCACGCCGACGTTCGAGTTCCACAGCAGCGAGAAGCCGGGATCGTACTTGCGGACGAACAGGCTCGCGGTCGTCGACGTCACGTTCGTGGTGCTCGCGACGAACACGTTGCCAAGCGCGTCGACCGCGAGGTCGCCCGCGTCGAACAGCTGCGCGACGGTCCGGCCGCCGGGATCGAGTCGCTGCACGGTCGACGCGTTGCTGATCAGGGAGGAGCCGTCGGGGAGCGGCGCGACCGAGTAGGTGCCTTCACGGCTGTAGGTAACCCCGGCCGACGCCGCCGACAACAGCGTGCACAGCGTGACGCTGCCGGTCGGGCTGTCGATGATGACCGAGACGTGATCGAGGTGCGTCACCGAGGCCTGCGACGTGCGGAACCGGTACTGGCGCGCCAGCTCGAAGGCGAAGCTCGCGCCCTCGAACACGGAGTAGGTGTGCGAGGACAGGTCGCTGGTCATCCGGATCGTGAACGCGCGTGCGTCGTAGCCCCGCTGAAAGTCCGCGCGATAGCCGCCGCCGTCGCGCACATCGATCACGCCGCTCGGCGCGAACCGCGTCGCGGCGGCCAGGTCGTCGAACGTCGCAGGCTCACCCGCGGACCAGCCGATCACGCCGTCGATCCCGGGCGCGCTCGGCGTCGCCTGGAACGTCACGGTGCCGACCACGGACTGGTCGCTCACGGCCTGGGTCACGAAGCCGTCGCCGGCGCTCGCCACCACGCAGCGGTCGGCGGTGGTGTTGTCGGCGACCACCGAGAGGCCGCAGATCGCGATACTCCCGCTGTCGCCATCGACCTTGCCGGCGATGTCGTCGAGCTGGGTCACACCCGATTGCTCGGTGCGGAACACCGCATCACGCAGGATCGCTGTGTAGAACTCCGAGCCCGTAAACCGCAGGAACACCGAGTACCTGTGCGTGCGGACGTCGAGATCGAACCGGAGATGGTACGTGGTCCCGGCGAAGTACGAAAAGCTCGAGGTCGCGCGGTACGTATCACCGTCGCGGACGTCGATCGTCCCGCTCGCGTTGAACCGGACGATCGCCGCGAGCTCGGTGAAGCCGTTCGCCGCGCCGCCGGCGAGCCCGATCACGGCATCGAGCCCGACGGCCGACGGCGTAGCATCGAATTCGACATGAAAGCGCTTGGTCTGACCGGCGAACGCCTGGTTCCACCACGGTCCGCCCGCGGTGGCCACCGTGCCGCAGGTATCGAGCGCCGCCGCGCGGTCACCCGCGCCGATAGATTCGGTCGCCATGGCGGTCATCGCGGCGGCGCCGCCGTCGTCCATGACGTTGTTGCCACAGGCGAGGGCAAGCGCCGCGATTGCAGCGCACACGGTGACTGATCGGTTCTGGTTTTTTGCTCGGGCTGACCGAGCTTGCCGCGACGGTATGCGGGAGTTCATCGTGGAGCGAGCTCGGAGCAAGAAGCGGGACAGCTCCGGCGTTCATGTCCGCTGCTAGAAACAGTCGCCCTGGTACGGCGCGTTGAAGCCATCGGCATGGAACTCGACCACGTAGTAGAGCGCCGGGCCCTGCGTGCTCTGATCGCCGTGGCAGGTCTTGAGCGCAAGCGTGTGCAGCGATCCTCGGTCGACCGTGAGCACACCGTCGACATAGACATTGACCCCGTTGCCCAGTACGGCGTTGGCATACTGCCAGCGCAGATAGCCATCCTGCAGCGCGGCGAGCAGCGCACCACCGGTGAGGGCGCCTGCGTTGCAGATGTGCTTGATCCCGATGTTTGCGCAGTTGAAGAACTGGCGGACAACCGCGAGGCCAGAACCAGGGAACTGCGCGATCTTGTGCCCGTCGAGGTACAGCTCCGTCGGATGGCTCGCGGAGGCCGCCGAGCACGCGATCAGCTCGCCGGCGGACGCGAACGGCTCTGTGCAGTCGGCGTGCGCCGGTGACGCGAGCCCTGCGCAGATGGCCAATGCAGCGAATATCCCAATGGTCGTCGAGGTCTTCATATGTCTCCTTTCAGGGTGTTCTTTGGATATCGCCGTGTCGGTCGCGATGCTCGGACCACCGCGCATCGCGGATCGGACTCCCGCGCACGCACCGCCCGCGGACAGGGAGATCTCACGCGCACTGCGCGTAGTAGCTGCATCACACGACCATGAAGACCGGCGAGGTGAGCGAGGGTGATCGGCAGTCGCATGGCAGGACGCGCGCCCTATCGCCCTTGCCGGGCATGCGCTCCGAGCGGCGGCCCCGCTCGGCATTCCACGGTGAGATCGAATCGCACGAGCTCGCCGGCGTTTCCGGATCTCGCCGCGTCACCTCGACAAGCTGTTCGCCGAGATCGGCGAGCTTCATGCGCCACGTGCTCGCGCGCCGCCTCGACCGCGCGAGCGCCGCGCTGCGCGATCGGGCGCGGGCCGCCCGCACGATCACCGAGCTCGCCCTCGATCTCGGCTTTCGCGATCCATCGTACTCGGACGCGCGTTCAAGGCGGCGTTCGGCATGACGCGAGCGACTGGCGCCGGCACTGACCTGCGCTCGCTTGCGCTGGTCATCGCGCTGGCAACCTCCCCAAATGGGCGGTGACAAGAAATCACGAGTGTTTACATCTATTGTCGTGTCGAACCGAATCAAGGATACGAGCGCGGTCGAGCAGCGGCTCCTCGAGCTCGCCCACACCACGGATGCCAAGCTCACGGCGCCGGCGCTCGCATACTTCGCGCCATGCTCGATCGAGGACGCTGCTGCGGTCCTCGACGATCTTGCGGCGCGCGACCAGCTCGGCATGGAGATCGAGGACGACGGCAGCATCGTTTACCAGTTGCGCGGCCGTCAGAAGATCTCGGCGGCGGTGCCGCGCACGGTGATGGCTCCGGCTCCGATCAGTCACGCCGCGCTGGTGCGGCGCGGGCCGAGCCCGATTCTGGCGGCAGCGTTCAGCGCCTTCATTCCCGGCGCTGGCCACCTCTACACCGGGCACCTCGCCGCCGCGGTGATGTGGTTCGTCGTCGTCGGCATCGGCTACGCGCTGATCCTGCCCGGCCTGGTGCTGCACCTGGTTAGCATCCTGTCGGCCGCCGCGTCCGCCCGTCGCCTGGATACGTCGCCCGCGCGCCTGCACCTGCTGCCGCGCGCCGCCCACGTCTGAGCATTCGCGGAGTCTGCGAGCCGAGATGCGTCGCCCGACGATGGATACATCGCTGCGCCGGGCGCTGCGCTCGACGCGCTCGTTCGCGTAAGGTCGCACGGACCGCAAGGACGAGCGGAGCCCGCGTCAGATCGCTCGCAGCAAGCGACGCCAGACGGCCGGTCGCTCGGTGGCGCTCGCGCGAACGCTGATACGACGCGAACGTCGACGCGCGAATGAAGAAGACGAATCGCTCGCCGCGCTCGATCCAGACGTTCGAGCACGAGACGACTAAGTCGTCCTTTGCCAGAACAGGATCGGATGAAGCCGAGCGCGCCGCACGTCGGATGGCGCAGATGTCGGTGGCGCCGCTTCACTTCTTGCTCCTGGTGTTCGCGGGCTGGGTGAACCGCCGCCGGGTCGAGGTCCTCGAGTACCTCCAAGAGGAGAATCGCATCCTTCGCGAGCAGCTCGGCGATCGTCGTCTGCGGTTCACCGACGCTCAGCGCAGAAGCCTCGCCATGAAGGGCAGAGCGATCGGCAGACGCGCGCTGGAACAGCTCGCCGGGCTGGTGACGCCTGACACGATCATGCGCTGGTACCGCGAGCTCATCGCCAAGAAGTACGTCGGCAGCTCGCGGCGGAAGGGCGGCCGCCGCGGCGCGCCCGCTTCATTGCACCGGTTGGTTGTCCGGTTCGCCACCGAGAACGCGACTTGGGGCTAGGCCCAATGCCGATCGCTTAGCGCCAAGTTCCGGAGGTTGCTCCGGAATTCCACTACGCCGATGCTGCCGCGGCGTTCGAGGCTGCCGCGGGCGGCTCGCTGTGCGTGCGGCGACGGCGACCACCGCACGACTTCCCGTCGCTGATTGCCAGGTTGCGCGATAGCTGCAAGGTCCAGTACATCTGCCTCGACGAAGATGCGCTGCGGTGGTTGGTCCGTCCCGGGCCGATCGAGGTGCCGCCGCTCACCGACAGAATGAGTGAGCTGCCGCGGATCGTCGACGAGTACGTGTTCGATGCCATCGTCGAGCTGGCGCCGCCACCGCGAAGCCTTGCTCTCGCCGAACGCGACCGTCAGTGGCTCATCGAGCACACGGCCGCGATGTCGCTGTCGGAGATCGAGAAGGCCGCGTTGCGACTGGTCGCGCTGCGGAGCTCCGTCAACATGTCGAATGCTGCAGGCCGGCTCGGGATGGCGCCGGTGTCGCTCGCGCGTTGGGCTGCACGACGCAGGTTGCCGACCTACTCGTACGCGGCCAGCGCCGCCTGACAGCCCACCATCGGCGGTGACCGGGATCGCGTCGGTGTCGTGCATGGATGCCCCGGGATCTGCTCGACCGCAGGGCGTGCTTGTCAACCGTCGAGGACTTCTGCGATGGTGGCGAAATCGACGAGGCCCGCGGCGCCGCGGACAAGATCGGAGAACGCCGTGACCCAGACGCACTCGCCCTCCGCGCCCTCCGCGCGAGTTGCTGCCGGAGCGCCGACCGACGATGAGCAGTTCGCGGCGTTCGAGATATCCGCCGCGGCCGAGCTCGCGCTCCCCACCGACGGCCACGTCGTCGGCGAGCCGGTTAACGTTATGCGGATCCGCTACCCGGGTCGCCCCCGCATCGGGTTGCTCGCGACATGTCATCGCGGCGAGCACACGTACGACGTGAGCCTCGCCGACCTCGTCTTCCCGCACGCCAGCGCCGCGGCGAAGCTCGTCGCCCGCTACCGTGCGTGGCTCGGCTTTGACACGGCTGACGAGCTCGCGTGGTCCGTCGGGCATCCTCGCCCCCACAAGGTTGCGAGTGACGACATCACCGTGGGCAAGCCGGTCGAGCTCGTGGTGCTCGCGTGCAAGTCGAACGCGCTGCGCTGTCGCCTGCTCGGGAGCACGCGCGAGGTCACCCTGCGCACTGCTGTGCGCTACGAGATTCCAGGTTCGATCATCACGGTGACCCCGACGAAACAGTGGACGCACGCACGCCATCCATATCTCTCGGGCGCGGTCGAGCGAATGCGCGTTGATGTCGGTGCGCTCGGCCTCGTGCCGCTCGCCTTGCGAAACGAAGGCGAATGGGATCCCGAGGACGAGTACTGGGGGGAAGAGGGCGATCCCATCGGCGAGTGGGCCAAGCCGATCATCGCGCGCGGCAAGCGCCCGGCGTTCGAGATGGAGCAGGTGATCCCCGGCGCAGATCCCAACGACTTCGACTCGGATCCGATCATCGAGGCGAGCGAGCGCAGCCAGGCAGGAGATCCGGCGGGTGCGAGCGCGCTCCTGATGAAGCTGCTGGCGGAGGACCTGCGCTGCCTCGACGCTCACGCCCACCTCGGCAACGTCGAGTTCAAGCGCGCACCGAAGCAGGCTGTCCGGCACTACGAGATGGGCGCAGCGATCGGCGCGCTCTCGCTCGGTACGTCCTTCGACGGCGTGCTGCCGTGGGGCCACATCGACAACCGCCCGTTCCTCCGCTGCCTGAACGGCACCGGCCTCTGCGCGTGGCGCCTGGGAGACCGTCGCAGCGCCGCAGCGGTATTCGAGAAGATGCTGTGGCTCAACCCCGGCGACCATCAGGGCGCTCGGTTCAACCTTGCGGCCGTCTCCGCGGGCAAGACATGGGAGGAGATGGAGGACAGCGAGCAGTGACGCGACGCCGCGATCCAACCTCATGGACCGTCGTGCGGCTCCCCGAGCGCGATCTCGCGGAAGTGATCCTCGAGCTGGCAGCGCCGCTGCTGGGGCGGCTCGGACCAGCGCCGTCCATCGAAGACGCGCGCGGCGCCCTCGCTCTTGCGGTCACATTCTGGAACGCGAGCGTGCACGCTTCGAAGCTCTGGGAATATCCGAGGGTCAAGGAGCTGAACGAGCTCCGCAAGCGCATGCGCGGCCGGCAGGCCACGCGGGAGGATGCAGCGATCTTCGACCTGCTCACGGCGTGTCGGCGCTCGCACTGGATCGATCCCCGGCTCGTCGACAGCTGGACCTACGATACGGATGATGCGGGCGAACGGCGCCTCGCGTGCTCGGTCGGGCTCCCCGACGGCGTGAGGGCCGAGGTTCCACCGCCGCTTGAGCAGCGCATCGCCATCGGCGGGAAATTTCTCGATGAGGTTCTGATCGCACAGGGCGGGAACTCGTACACGAGCTTCCCCGTGGACCGACACCGCGGCGTGATCGGCGGTGATGGAACTGTGACGGTGCACGCGATGATGCCCTCGGCGCTTCAGCTGTTCGCGGAGGGCCGCTTGCCTCGCGTGGCTGGCGACCCCGTCGAGGTCGTGGTTGGCGGACGCAGGTTCGGCTCGATGATCCTTGCGAAGATCGGCTGCGGCGGCGAGAACTACCGACACGACGTCGCGGTCCTTGTCTTCAAACATGCATCGACGGGATCGACGACGTGATGGCTGGATGCCCGGTCACGCCGATCCTGACCGAGCACGCTGTGCTCGGAGCGCGCCGATCGGGCGTGGTCCAGCAGTCGGGTGCCCGCCGCGGGTCGCCGACCGGACTGCCGGCATGCTTGCTCACCAGCCGTAGGCAGCGATCCACCCCGTGCGACCGATCTCGCGGACCTGCTGACCGGAGACGGGTCACAACAAATTGAGATGACGATTCGCTGAATCCTCGTGGAGACGAGGTCGCCGTCGTATCTCCGAGAAATGGCGCGGTTCGCGGTTCCGCTCATTGCAACTCACCAGACCATTGTCACAAGCTTTGTGACAACCTTGAGATCGCGAGCGGAAGCCGGTGATCGAGTCGCCGGTACGCTGATCGAGTCGCCGCGGTCGCCTTGGTCAACGCGTTCGGCCCGGGGTGCAGCGACCCTTGCACCCGGGCGCGGCGCCGGTGTCGGGGGCTCGTCGTTGTGGAGCGCCTCCCGAGAACGACCGCGCGGCTCGGATCTCGGTCGGCCGGCGATTTTTGTCCAGAGCAACTGTAGCGTCGACGGCCACCGTTTCCCGACGCTCGTCGTGGCTGCCTGCCAGCGCCGAGCTCCGCTCGCTTCCTTGGGGCGTTCGATTCTTCAGCCTCGCGCCCGAGCGGCAACGGCAACGGCAGCGGCGAGAGTCGTCGATGGGCGCGTGCTTGCGCGCGGTGTCAGCACCAAGCTCGGGATGCCCTCGTCGTCGAAGAGATCATCTCTTAAAATGCCGACGGAGCCACATTGATCGTCCTCGCTGGCAAACCGGGCCGATGGTATCGTTCCCGTACATGCGGACCGCTCGCGCCAAGGTCGTCAACGGAAAGATCGTCACGAGGGCCAAGTTCCCCGACGGTACGAAGCTGTTCCTGATGGTCGACCAGCCGCAGCCGCCGATCGAGCTCGACGAAGGCGACGAGAAGGCGTTCGACGAAGCGGTGGCCGAGGTGCGTCAGGGCAAGGGGATCCCGCTCGAGACGTTCCGCGCGATCCTGCACCGGCTCTGACAGGCGATTCGGGCGTGGCGGCGTACGCGGTCAGCATCGCGCCTCGAGCGCTGGCGGAGGTGGCGACCATCGTCCGGTGGTGGCACAAAACCGGCTCGGCGCACCGCGGCTGTTTCAGCAGGAGCTGGACGCGGCGCTGCTGGCCATCGCGGAGTACCCCGAGATCGGACACCGGCTTCCGCTGCGTCGCTACCCGAACGCACGCTCGTACGTGTTGAAGCGAAGCGGCTACGTCGTGCTCTATAACGTCGACCCGAGAGCCGCCGAGGTCACGGTGGTGCGCGTACGGCACGGGAGACGTCGGCCGCTGACGCGCCGATAGCCCAAGACCGACGACGCTGTTTGCGATGACGATGACGGGCAAGCAGCGGAATCCACAGCGCATCTTGCCTCGTAGAAGCATTATACTAACGTTTGTCATCATCAATGAGATCGCGAGCCCGCGTCGAAATCGCGAGCGTCCGGTCGGCACGGTGCGTAGATCAGCGCCATGGGCGATCCGTGGGAAGCATCAGGTGGCCGGACGACACCGGCACCATCGGCACGGCCGTCGCTGCCGACGCTGCTGACGACGGCGGAGGCAGCGGCGTACCTGCCGTTCGGGCTCGGGGATCCGAACGGCGGTGATGCGAGGCGAGCTGCAACCGGTGGGCGCCGGCGCGAAGCGATCCCACCTGTTCACCGTTGCCGAACTTGACCGCTTTGTTTCCGCCCGGGCCGCGCGTTACGCTCGTGGCCGTCTTGGGACGCCCGGAGACCGAATGGAGCACAGTTGTGAAAGACAAGGTACCGACACGCTATCCGGGCGTGTTTCGCCTCGACCAGGCGACGTATTGGATCCGTGCGAAGGTGGTCGACCCGCGCACGGGCAAGAGCAAGGAGATCGATCGGGTTCTCGACGGGGTGACCGCCCACGAGGCCGCGCAGAAGCGCGACCAGCTCATCAACGAAGCCAAGCAGACGGTTCAGCAAGTCCAGAAGGTGCGGGTTGGGGAATTCGCGCAATCGTGGATCGCATCGAAGACGCTAAAGCTCGACTCGACGACAACGAGGACGTACGCCGACGCGCTGGAGATTCATATTCTGCCGGCGCTCGGTAGCTTCTACTACGACGCGCTGTTGCCCACCGACGTACAGCGGTGGATCGACAGCTCGGTCATTCGTGGATGGACGTCGGAGAAGCGCGGGAGCAGGCGGAGAAAGACCAAGTCCGTGCGCCGGGCGTATTCGCGCGACACGGTCAAGGGCTGGTTTCGCGTGTTCCGCACGATGACGCGTGATGCGATGGCCCTGCTCGAGCTGCCAAGGGATCCCACGTTGCGGATCACTCTGCCCGAGGCGAGCGACGACGAGGACGAGGCGAACGCGCTGAGTCCTGCGCAGCTGGCCGCGTTCCTGACCGCGATGCACACGGATCATCCGCAGCACTACGCGCTGGTGGTGCTGCTCGCGTACACGGGGCTCCGGTTCTGCCACGCGAGCGCGCTGCACTGGGAGGACTGGAACGAGGCCGGTGGCGTGCTCCGGGTCTGCCGCAAGCAGGTCCGGGGCAAGGTAGGGGCGGTCACGCGAAAGAAGCGCGCGCCGAAAGAGTATCCAGTGGAGCCCGAGCTGGCCGAGATCCTCCGCAATCACCGGATGCGTCTGTTCAAGGACCAGGCTCCCGGCCTGGCGAAGGGGCTGATGTTTCCGTCGAACGTGGGAACGTACCGGACGCCGAACACCCTGGACGGCGCGTGGGCGAAGTGCCTGACGAAGGCGGGGATCGAGAAGCGATTCACGATCCACGGGCTGCGCTACACGTTCACCGACCTGGTTCGGCTGGCGAACGTGGACGCGGTGGTCCGGCGCGCGCTGACCGGGCACGTGACGGAGGAGATGCAGCGGCACTACTCGAGCGTCGGGCTCGATGAGAAGCGGGCCGCGGTGGCCGGCGTGCTGCGGCTGGTGCCACCGGCTGCGGGTTCGATCGCCGTGGGTGCGTCCACCGTGGACGTGTGCGCGGCAGGAGGTGCGTCCGACACCAGCGAGATGACGTTGCTCGCGAGCTCGAACACCTCGGACGAGCTTCCGGCGAGCACCGAGTTCCCCGCCGCGACCACGAACTCGGCGAGCTCGATCGCGGTGGGCATGGGGTGGCGCATGGCGAGCACCGGCACTGCGGGCTCGACCACGACCAGTGCGGGATCTGCGGCGAGCAGCGACGTGCAGCTCACGAAGGCCAACGCTGCGCGCGCTTCCTCGCGTGCAAAGGCCACCCGGCACGATGTGGGACCGGCCATCGCGGCGGCGGCAGCGTCGAGACCGACGTCCACCTCGCGAACCCGAAGTGGGGTTCCAGGTGGGGTTTCGGCATCCGAGAGGACGAAGACCAGCTGAGGGGCTTCCTCAACTGGCCAACATCACGGCGACTTTCTTGAGCGGGATACCGGATTCGAACCGGCGACCTTCAGCTTGGGAATCTTCTAAGTGCACCAAGCGCCACGCTGACTTCCCATGATCCTCCGGGGACTTAACGCTTCCACGCGTTTCAGGGCGTCCTCGGTCGTCACGGTGAAAGTGTGAACTTTGGTGTGAACGTGAGCGTCCGCGCCGTGCCCTCTGTGCCGACGGCCAGAGGATCACCCGC
>DATIPJ010000629.1:0-2035 GCA_035472155.1 Kofleriaceae bacterium | reverse complement strand
GCCGAGATCCCCGTGCACTACGATCCGATGATCTCCAAGCTTGTGGTGTGGGGCGACGACCGCGGCCAGGCGCTGGCGCGGATGCGGCGCGCGCTCGACGAGTACCAGGTCCGCGGCATCGAGACCAACCTGGCATTCCACCGTCGCTGCGTGCGCCACGCGGCGTTCGCCGCCGGCGACTACGACACCGGGTTCATCGGCCGCAACGCGCGCGAGCTGACGCCGGGCGCCGGCGAGCCGGAGCTGACGGCCGCGGTGATCGCCGCGGCGCTCGACACGGTGACCGCCGGTTCGCCGGCGGCGCCCAGCGGCGATCGCGCAGGCGCGCCGACCGGCCCGGCGTCTCCAACATCTCCAACATCCGAGATCTCCGGCTGGCGCCGCCAGCTCCGCCTTCCCTGAATCAGCAGCACCGGCGGCGCTTGCGAGGGGTGGGATCTCTGAGCATACGCCCGCGACCCTGCTGATCAAATGCGAATCGTTGCGGCGGCCTCGGATCACCGTCGATTTTCGCAGATCGCCGACCGCGGTGGGCCAGATCGCAGCTCGCAGCGCGTCCGAGATTGCGTGAAGGGTGCGCAGTCGGTAGAACGCTCCGGGCGCACGCGTTCGCGCCATCGAGGGCATATGGCGCAGCAGACCAAGTTCGTGTTCGTCACTGGCGGTGTGGTGTCCTCGCTCGGCAAGGGCATGGTCTCGGCGTCGATCGGTGCGCTCATGGAGAACCGCGGCCTCAAGGTCGCGAACATGAAGCTCGACCCGTACATCAATGTCGATCCGGGCACGATGAACCCCACGCAGCACGGCGAGGTGTTCGTGACCGACGATGGGGCCGAGACCGACCTCGACCTCGGGCACTACGAACGCTTCGTATCGACCAAGATGTCGCGGCTCAACAACATCACCACGGGGCAGGTCTACTCGTCGGTGATCGGCAAGGAGCGCCGCGGCGAGTACCTGGGCTCGACGGTCCAGGTCATTCCCCACATCACCGACGAGATCAAGTCGCGCATCCTGCGCTGCGCCGAGGGGCTCGACGTCCTGGTCGTCGAGGTCGGCGGCACGGTCGGCGACATCGAGTCGCTGCCGTTCCTCGAGGCGGTGCGCCAGCTGCGCGTCGAGCTCGGTGCGCAGAACTCGGTCAGCGTTCACCTGACGCTGGTGCCGTACATCCGCGCCGCCGGCGAGTTCAAGACCAAGCCGACCCAGCACTCGGTGCAAAAGCTGCGCGAGATCGGCATCCAGTGCGACGTTCTCGTGGTGCGCTGCGAGCAGTCGCTGCCCGACGATTCGATCAAGAAGATGGCGATGTTCTGCAGCGTGGCCAGCGACGCGGTGTTCCAGTCGATCGATGTCGACACCGTGTACCGCCTGCCGATCATGCTGTGCGAGCAGGGCCTCGATCAGAAGCTCGCGGCGCTGCTCAACATCTGGTCGCGCGCGTCGCGGCTATCGGCGTGGGAAGAGGTGGTCAAGCGGATCACGGAGCCGCGCCGCAAGGTCACGGTCGGATTCGTCGGCAAGTACGTGCAGCTGGTCGAGTCGTACAAGAGCCTCAATGAAGCGTTGCTGCACGGCGGGATCGCCAACGACTGCCGCGTCGAGATCAAGCACATCGACAGCGAGGAGCTCGAGAAGCACGGCACCGGCGCGCTCGCCGGCTTCGACGGCATCCTGGTCGCCCCCGGGTTCGGCGCGCGCGGCACCGAGGGCAAGATCGCGGCGGTGCGCTACGCGCGCGAGAACCGCGTGCCGTACTTCGGCATCTGCTACGGCATGCAGATGGCGTGCATCGAGTTCGCGCGCCACGTGTGCGGGCTCGCGGGCGCCAACTCGACCGAGATCGAGCCATCGACGCCCCACCCGGTCGTCGACCTCATGCCCGATCAGCGCGGTGTGATCGACAAGGGCGCCACGATGCGGCTCGGCGCGTACCCCTGCGTGCTGACGCCCGGCTCGCTCGCGGCCGACGCCTACGGCTCGACCGAGATCAGCGAGCGCCACCGCCACCGCTACGAGTTCTCCAACGACTTCC
>DATIPJ010000628.1:0-26535 GCA_035472155.1 Kofleriaceae bacterium | reverse complement strand
GCGTCGGATAGAGCACCGAGAACGTCTCGATCTTCGCGTCCCAGCCCCATTCCTTGAACTGCTTCAACACCATCTCTGCATTGAGCTTGTTGTGCGCCGAGCTGACGTGATTCGGCTCGGCCGCCATCGTCTTCATCCACTCGCTCATCTCGGCGGGATTGATCGCGGCGTCGAACTGCGTCTCGACATCGGCCGCGCCGGGCGCAGCCTCCACGAGCGTCAGCGCACCGAGCAGCGTGGCGAGCACCAAGGAGGGCACGGGTACGGATCGCGACATGCCGCGACCTTCGCACAACGGGAACCACGGCGGATCATCGGATCGGCCGAGAAGTAACGGGGTCGATACGACCTGGAAACACCGGGCGAATACGCTGGTGGGTGAGGTCGGGTTCGACTCGACCGAGGTTTCGTGAGCACGCCCCCGCCTGCGAGAGAGAGACGCGCATCCGATGTGACCCCATCCCCGCCGCGCGTGGCCGAGGTGGCGCGGCTTTCGGCGCCGGCGCCCGAGCTCTTGCTGGCGGTGGCCGAGATCGGGCGCGAGCTCGCCGGGGGCGCGGAGCTGGACCAGCAACTGCGGCTGTTGCTTCATGTGCTGGACCGGCGTCTCGGGGCGGCGCGCTCGGTGCTGTATCTGGTGGATGGCGAAGACCGGGCCCTCACGGTCGAGGCGACGCATGGGTTGGCCGCGCAACAGCTCCGGCCGCGCTTTGGCTCGGGCGTCGCGGGCCGGGTCGCGCGCAGCGGTCAGCCGGTGGTGGTGCCGGTCGTGCGCCACGACCCGATGGCGCTCTCGGAGCTTGCGGATCTGTCCGCGTGGCACGACAACGGGTGGAACTTGATCGCCGTTCCGATCCGGCGCGCCGAGCGCTGCGTCGCCGTGCTCGCGACGTATTATCGCTACCGCGACGCCGACAGCACCGCGGAACGCTGCGGGGTGCTCGATGTCGCTGCGAGCCTGCTGGGCAAGGCGCTGCGCGGCGGCGATCGGGCGCCGGTTCCCGCATTCTCCGATGACACGCTGGCGCGCGCGGGGGATCCGCCGTTCGAGTACGCGAACCTGATCGGAACGAGCGCGGTGATGCGCCAGCTCTACGAGCAGATCGGGCAGGTCGCGCGCACCAATGCCACCACGCTGCTGCGCGGCGAGTCCGGCACCGGCAAGGAGGTGGTCGCGCATGCGATTCACCACAACTCGCCGCGCTCGGCGATGCCGTTCGTGAAGGTCAATTGCGCGGCGCTGCCCGAGCCGCTGTTCGAATCCGAGCTGTTCGGCCACGAGCGCGGTGCGTTCACGGGCGCGCACTCGCGCAAGAAGGGCCGCTTCGAGCTCGCGCGCGGCGGAACGCTCTTCCTCGACGAGATCGGCGAGCTGTCGCTGACCACGCAGGCCAAGCTGCTGCGCGTGCTGCAGTTCCGCGAGTTCGAGCGCCTGGGCGGCACCGAGACACTGCACACCGACGTGCGCATCATCGCGGCGACCAACAAGAACCTCGAGCGCGCCATCGAGGACGGCAGCTTCCGCGAAGATCTCTATTACCGCATCGACATCTTCTCGATCGTCTTGCCGCCGCTGCGCGAGCGACGCGCCGACATCCCGGCGCTGGCGGACTACTTCCTGAGCAAGTTCGCCGCCGAGCACGGGCAGAAGATCACGCGGCTATCGAGCGGCGCGCTCGAGCTGCTCGCGCGCTACAGCTGGCCCGGCAACGTGCGCGAGCTCGAGAACGTGATCGAGCGCGCCGTGGTCGTGTGCCGCGGACCGGTCCTCCAGGACAGGCACCTGCCGCGGGCGGTGCGCGAGGCCGCCGACGACCCGCCGCAGCTCACGCTGATCGAGGCCGTCCAGCGCCTCGAGCGACAGATGATCGAGGACGCACTCCGGACCGCCGCCGGCAACGTCACCGCCGCCGCGCGTGCGCTCGGCGCCACCGAACGCGTGGTGCGCTACAAGGTGCGCAAGCTCGGTATCGGGTCGCCTCGCCCGCGGCGCTAACGCCTCGATCGACACAATTGTCGTTTCGAGAGCGTTACGCGGCGATGAGGCGCCGGATCGGCGGGCGCGGAGCCGCGGGACTTCCTCGCGGACGGATGCGCACGACATGCGCGCGCAACCAGCGCGAAACCGATGGGGCACCGACAATTTCGTCGAGCGCGACGAGGCGCGTCTCGCAGTTTTGTCGGAGTGATCGCGCGCGATGGCGGCTGCAGGCGTCGCTGCGGCGGTTTCGCCGCGCAAGCGCCGTGGCACGACCGTTGCTCTCCGCCGAGCGTGATGAACATCGAAGTCCCCCGCGATCCGCGGCGAAGCGAGCGGCAGCGTCGCGGTCGCCCTGTCGTCGCGCTGCTGGAGTCGCGCATGAGCCAGGAGCTCGCGCGCCTCGTCGAGAAGCACGGCGGCGCCCCGATCTGCGTGCCGGCGGTCAACGAGGCGGCGAGCTCGGACACCGAAGCCGTTTCGCGCGTGCTCGACGAGCTGGCCGCCGGGCAGCACGAGGTCGTGATCTTCATGACCGGCGTCGCGGTCGCGTTGCTGTTCGAGGTGGCGGAGCAGCTGGGGCGGCGCGTGACGCTCGTGGCCGCCCTGCGGCGGGTGACCACCGTGTGCCGCGGGCCCAAGCCGAGCGCGGCGCTGCGCGGCTTTGGCGTGCCGCCCACGCTGAGCGCGTGCACGCCGTTCACCGTCGCCGAGGTCGTCGACGCGCTCTCGGATCTGGAGATCACCGGCCGCAGCGTCCTGCTCTTTCACTATGGCGAGCGCAGCGCCACCATCGCCGAGACGCTGCTCGCCCGGCGCGCCGAGCTGCGCGAATGCTGGCTGTACCGCTGGGAGATGCCCGCCGATGTCGCCGCGCTCGAGGACCTGGTCCAGCGCATCCTCGCCGGCGAGGTCGACGCGCTCGCGCTCACCTGTCAGATCCAGTTCCGCCATCTGTATCGCGTGGCCGAGCGGCTCGAGCTCGAGCGCTCGCTGCTCCGCGCGCTCAACGATCAGGTCGTGACGGCGGTGATCGGGCCGACGTGCCGGGCGGTGCTCGAGGCCTATGGCGTCCGGCCGCGCGTGATGCCGGAGCATCCGAAGATGGGCCCGCTCGTCGTGGCGACGATGCGTCATCTCGCGAGCACGGACATCGCACGGCGAGAACCAGCATGAGGTTTCGTCGCCGAACCTGGATCGAGCACTGGGCTCCCGATGACCCGCAGTTCTGGCAGCGCGAAGGCAAGCGCATCGCCTGGCGCAACCTCGCGTGGTCGATCTTCGCCGAGCACATCGGCTTCTCGGTGTGGCTGATCTGGAGCGTGGTCGCCACGCGGCTGCCCGGAGCGGGTTTCGCGTACACCACCGATCAGCTGTTTCAGCTCGTGGCGCTGCCCGGTCTCGTCGGCGCGCTGATGCGCTTTCCGTACACGTTTGCCGTGCCGAGGTTCGGAGGGCGCAACTGGACCGTCGCCAGCGCGCTGCTGCTGCTGGTGCCGACGCTGTCGCTGATCGTGCTCGTCCGCCGCCCGGACACGCCGTTCTGGCTGATGTCGCTGGTCGCAGCGACGGCCGGCCTCGGCGGCGGCAACTTCGCTTCGAGCATGGCCAACATCTCGTTCTTCTTTCCGGACCGCGAGAAAGGCTTCGCGCTCGGGCTCAACGCCGCCGGTGGCAACATCGGTGTGAGCAGCGTGCAACTGCTGGTGCCGATCGCCGCCGGATATGCGGTCCTGCCCGGCGGGGGCGTGGGCGGGTCGCACCTCGAGAATGCCGGGTTGATCTGGCTACCGCTCATTCTGTTGTCGGCGACAGGCGCGTGGTGGTTCATGGACAACCTGCGCCCGGCGCGCTCGAGCTTCCGGGACCAGCTCGCGCTGGCGCGGCGAAGCCACACCTGGATCATGTCGTGGCTGTACATCGGGACGTTCGGCTCCTTCGTCGGGTTCTCCGCCGCATTCCCGCTGCTGCTCAAGACGCAGTTTCCCGAGGCCACGGCAAGCCTGGCGTTCGTCGGCCCGCTCGTCGGCTCGATCGCCCGACCGATCGGCGGCAAGCTCGCGGATCGCCTCGGCGGCGCGCGACTGACGTACTGGAACTTCGTCGCGATGAGCTTCGCCGCGCTGTGCTTGATGTGGGCGCTGTCGATCCAGAGCTTCCCGCTGTTCCTGGCGACGTTTCTCGTGCTGTTCGTGACGACGGGCGTCGGCAATGGATCGACGTTCCGGATGATCCCCGTCATCTTCCGCGCGTTTCACGTGAGGCGCGCAACCGGGGCCGGCTCCGACGCGCAGGCCGAGGCGCTGCAGGCCGCGCGGCGCGAGACCGCCGCCGTGATCGGCGTCGTGGCCGCGATCGGCGCGCTCGGCGGCTACTTCATTCCGCGCGCCTTCGGCGCCTCGATCCAGGCGACGGGCGCGCCGCTGGTTGCCCTCGCGTGCGTCGTGGCGTTCTACCTGACCTGCGTGGCGACCACGTGGTGGTGCTACACGCGCACGTCGCTGTTCAGCCGGCGCCTGCCCAGCCTGGCGAGCGCGCGCGCATGACCGAAGCGATCGACCGAGCGAGTGCCACATCGGGCGACAAGCCGCGGCTGATCGTCGTCGGCAACGGCATGGTCGGCCACCGCTTCGTGCAGGTCGCGGCCGAGCGCGGGCTCGCCGCGCGCTGGAAGCTGCTCATCGTGGCCGAGGAGAACCGCACCGCGTACGACCGCGTGCACCTCTCGCGGTGGTTCGAGGGCGCAGACGAGGATGCGCTGTCGCTGGTCGAGCCGGGCGAGTACGAGCGGCTGGGCGTGGACGTGATCACCGGCGACGCGGTGGTCGCGCTCGATCGCGCCGCGCGCCGCGTGACGACCGCCTCGGGCCGCGCGCTCGGCTACGACAGGCTCGTGCTCGCGACCGGCTCGCGACCGTTCGTGCCCGAGATCGAAGGCCGACAGCTGCCGGGCTGCTTCGTGTACAGGACGCTCGACGACCTGGCTGCGATCCGTGCGGCGGCGGCCGCGCCCCGCGCCACGACGGCCGCGGTGATCGGCGGTGGCCTCCTCGGGCTCGAGGCCGCCGGCGCGCTCCGTGCGCTCGGCCTGCAGACGCACGTGATCGAGCTCGCGCCGCGGCTGATGCCACTGCAGATCGACGAAGCCGCGGGCTCGGTGCTGCGCGGCCGGATCGAGGCGCTCGGCGTCGGCGTGCACGTCGGCAAGACCACGCGCACCGTCCTCGCCGGAGCGGACGGCTGCGTGCGCGGGTTGCGCTTCGCCGACGGGAGCGAGCTCGCGGTGGACCTCGTCGTGTTCTCGGCCGGCATCGTCCCGCGCGACGAGCTCGCGCGCGCCGCCGGGCTGACCGTCGGTACGCGCGGCGGCGTCGAGATCGACACGCGCTGCTGCACGAGCGACCCGCGCATCCTCGCGATCGGCGAGTGCGCAGCGCTGCACGGCCGATGCTACGGCCTCGTCGCGCCGGGCTACCGCATGGCCGTCGCGGCCGCGGCCACGCTCGCCGGCGACGAGCATCCGATCGGAGCACTCGAGACCAGCGCGCGGCTCAAGCTGCTCGGCGTCGATGTGGGCAGCTTCGGCGATGCGCTGGCCGCGACGCCCGGGGCGCGCATCGTGAGCTTGTTCGACGGCGCGAGCGCGATCTACAAGAAGCTCGTCCTCGACGCCGACGGCAAGCGCCTGATCGGCGGCGTGCTGGTGGGCGACGCTTCGTCGTACGCCGAGCTCTGCGCGACCATGCAATCCGGCGCAGCGCTGCCCGAGCGTCCCGAGGATCTGATCCTGCCGCCGCCCGGTGCGAGCGCGCGCCGGCGCGGGGCCGATGCGCTCCCCGCCGCAGCGACGATCTGCACCTGCCACAACCTCGACAAGCGCGCGATCTGCGAGGCGATCCGCGCACGAGCGCTCACGGCGGTCTCGGCCGTCAAGTCGTGCACCAGGGCCGGCACCGGCTGCGGCTCCTGCGTTCCGCTGCTCGCAGAGCTGCTCCGTGCCGAGCTCGCGCGCGCGGGCGTGACGCTCGACAACCATCTGTGCGAGCACTTCGCCCACAGCCGCCAGCAGCTGTTTCACCTCGTGCGCGTCCAGCGCATCCGATCGTTCGACGAGCTGATCGAGCGCCACGGCAAGGGCGACGGCTGCGAGATCTGCCGGCCGGCGGTCGCGTCGATCCTCGCGTCGACCTGGAACGAATACGTCCTCGGCGCCGAGCGCGCCGGGCTGCAGGACACCAACGATCGCTTTCTCGCCAACATCCAGCGCGACGGCACGTACTCGGTGGTGCCTCGCCTCGCGGCCGGCGAGGTCACGCCCGATCAGCTGATCGCGCTCGGCCGCATCGCGAAGAAGTTCGGTCTCTACACCAAGATCACGGGCGGCCAGCGGATCGACATGTTCGGTGCCCGGCTCGAGGAGCTTCCGGCGATCTGGGCCGAGCTCGTGGCGGGCGGCTTCGAATCGGGGCACGCGTACGGCAAGGCGCTGCGCACGGTCAAGTCGTGCGTGGGCAGCACCTGGTGCCGCTACGGTGTGCAGGACTCCGTCGGGCTCGCCGTGCGGATCGAGAACCGTTACAAGGGCCTGCGAAGCCCGCACAAGCTCAAGGGCGCGGTCTCGGGCTGCGCGCGCGAGTGCGCCGAGGCGCAGAGCAAGGACTTCGGCGTGATCGCGACGGAGAACGGCTACAACCTCTACGTATGCGGCAACGGCGGCATGAAGCCGCAGCACGCCGTGCTCCTCGCGTCCGACATCGACGAGGAGATGGTGCTCCGCACCCTCGATCGCTTCCTGATGTTCTATGTCCGCACCGCCGATCGGCTGCAGCGCACCGCGCCGTGGCTCAACCAGCTGGAGGGCGGCATCGAGTATCTGCGGCGAGTCATCGTCGACGACTCGCTCGGCATCGCGGCCGAGCTGGAGCACGACATGGCGCGCGTCGTCGCCACCCAGCATTGCGAGTGGAAGGCCACGATCGAGGATCCAGAGCGGCTACGGCCGTTCCGGGCCTTCATCAACTCCGACGCGCCCGATCCGAGCATCGTATTCGTCGAGGAGCGTGCCCAGCACCGGCCGGCCACGTTCGACGAGAAACAGTCCCTGGCTCGCTCTCGCCGATTGCCACTCTTGCCGCGCACCAAGGAGCCACCATGTCGCTAGCCACCTTGTCCTCCGCACGCGAACCGGCGTGGTCCACCGCCGAGTGGACCGATGTCTGCGGCTATGACGCTCTCGCGCCGGGTACCGGGGCCGCCGCCCTGGTCGACGGCGAGCAGATCGCCGTGGTCCGGACGCGCCGCGGCGACGTGTATGCGATCTCCAATTTCGATCCCTTCAGCAAGGCGTTCGTGCTCGCGCGCGGCATCGTCGGCGACAAGGGCGGGATCCCCAGGCTCGCGTCGCCGGTCTACAAGCAGGGCTTCGATCTGCGGACCGGCGCGTGCTTCGACGACCCGAACGTGCGCGTGGCGGTGTACCCGGTGACGGTCGTGCGCGGGCGCATCCTCGTCGGGCGCGGACCGGCGGGCTCGCGATGACCAGCCAGAGTGACGCCCTGCCCGCGCTCGAGGCGGCTCGACTCGACGAACGCAAGCCGGCGCGCCGGCTCCCCGTGCTGCCGGTCGATGCGATGCTCCGGGAACAGCACACGCTGACTGCCGTCGATCGCTTCGCGGCCCATGCCGAGCAGGACGCGCCGGCGCCCGGCAGGTACTACCGCGATCTCGTCCCCCTCGAGCGCCCGCGGCCCGGCGAGCAGTATGCGTTCGAGGTCGATCTCGATCGTTGCACCGGCTGCAAGGCCTGCGTTGCGGCCTGTCACACCTTGAACGGCCTCGACGATCACGAGCTGTGGCGCACCGTCGGCCTGCTGCACGGCGGCAGCAGCGCCGCGCCCGCGCAGCAGACGGTGACCACGTCGTGCCATCACTGCCTCGAGCCGGCGTGCCTGCGAGGCTGCCCGACCCAGGCCTACGAGAAGCACCCGCTGACCGGCATTGTCGAGCACCTCGATGATCAGTGCATCGGCTGCCAGTACTGCACGCTGATGTGCCCCTACGATGCGCCGAAGTACAACCGGCGCCTCGGCATCGTCCGCAAATGCGATATGTGCAGCGACCGCCTCGCACACGGCGAGGCCCCTGCGTGCGTGGCGGCCTGCCCGAGCGGTGCGATCGCGATCCGGATCGCCGAGCGCGAGGCCATCGTCGCTGCGAGCGACGCACAGCGCTTCCTGCCGGGCGCTCCGTCGCCCGAGCACACGCTTCCGGCGACGCAGTACAAGACCGCGCGCGCCCTGCCGAGCAACCTCTTGCCCGCAGACTTCTACACGACGCGCCCCGAGCACGGCCATCCGCCCCTCGTCGTCATGCTGACGCTCACGCAGCTCGCGGTGGGCGCCTTCGGCACGGCGCTGCTCCTCGAGCGCGCCTCGCCCGCGCACGTCGGCAGCGCATTCGCGCAGACGGCGCTCGCCTGCGCGCTTGCGGTCCTGGCGCTCGGTGCCAGCGTGCTGCACCTCGGCCGCCCCTGGCTCGCATGGCGCGCGATCCTGGGCATACGCACGTCGTGGCTGAGCCGAGAAGCGCTCGCGTTCGGGCTGTTCACACCGCTCGCGATCGCCCACGGCCTGTGCACCGAGGCACCGGTCGTGCGCGGCCTCGCGGCGCTGACCGGCCTGCTCGGCGTGTACTGCTCGGTGATGGTGTACGTGGCCACGCGCCGCGAGCAGTGGTCCGCGGCGCAGACGGGCATCAAGTTCTTCGGCACGACGCTCGTGCTCGGCTGCGCCGCGGTGTTTGCGGTCGCGGCCTGGACGCTGCCGCCCGAGCGCGGCTCCAGCGACCCTCCGCGCGCGCTGCTCGGGCTGGTGCTCGGCGGCAGCGCGATCAAGCTCGCGCTCGAGGCCAGCGCGCTCCTGCACGCGCGCGATCGCCGAAGCTCGGCCCTCAAGCGCATGGCGCTGGTCATGCTCGGCGACCTCGCGGCGCTCACCGGCGCGCGCTTCGCCTGCGGCATCACCGGCGGCGTCGTCCTGCCACTGGCGATCGGCGTGGGCGCGCTCGATGCCGGCGCGACGCGCGGGCTCGCACTCGTTCTCCTCGGCCTGGTCCTCGCCGGTGAGCTCCTCGAGCGCTATCTGTTCTTCCGCGCCGCGCCCGCCTCGCGCATGCCCGGCGGGCTGCGGTGAGCGGGCGCCGCGACGGGCCACTCACCCGCGAGCTCCTGCAGCACCCGGCCAGGTTCGGCCTCGGCCGCGTGCCGCCGCGCATCGCACCCGACGCCACGACGACGATGGTGTGCGGCTTCTGCTCCACCGGCTGCGGGCTCCAGGTCTTGCTCCGGGGCAACGAGGCCGTGGCGATCACGCCGGCGCCGCACCATCCCGTCAACCTCGGCATGGCGTGTCCCAAGGGCTGGGAAGCGCTCGCCCCCTTGCGCGCACCGGGCCGCGCGGTGTCCCCGCTCGTGCGCCGCGGACGCAAGCACGTGGCGGTGCGCTGGGAAGACGCGGTGCTCGAGATGGTGACGCGCTTCAAGGCCATTCAGCGCACGCACGGCAGGGCCGCGGTGGCGTGGCTCGGCACCGGCCAGCTACCGACCGAGGAGCTGGCGCTGCTCGGCGCGCTGGCCAAGCACGGCATGGGAATCGTGCACGGCGACGGAAACACGCGCCAGTGCATGGCGACCGCGGCGACCGCCTACAAGCAGAGCTTTGGCTTCGACGCCCCGCCGTTCAGCTATCAGGATCTCGAACAGTCCGACGTGATCGTGCTCGTCGGCTCCAACCTGTGCATCGCGCATCCGATCCTGTGGCAGCGCATCTGCCGCAATCCGCATCGGCCCCGCATCGTCGCCATCGATCCGCGATGCACCGAGACCGCGAGCGCAGCCACGCACCACTACGCCGTGCAGCCCAAGAGCGATCTCGCCCTGCTCTACGGCCTCGCTCACCTGCTCGTCGAGAACCACTGGATCGATCCCGCGTTCATCGCCGCGCACACCAGCGGCTTTGCCGCCTTCGCCACGCACGTCGCCCACTTCACGCCCGAGCGCGTGGCGGCGGACACCGGCATTGCGCGCGAACGCCTCGAGGAGCTCGCGCGCATGATCCACGAGGGTCGCCGCGTCAGCTTCTGGTGGACCATGGGCGTGAACCAGAGCCATCAAGGCACGCGCACCGCACAGGCGCTCATCGCGCTCGCCCTCATGACCGGCAACATCGGCCGGCCGGGCACCGGCGCCAATTCGATCACCGGCCAGTGCAATGCCATGGGCTCGCGTCTGTTCAGCAACACCACCAACCTCTTCGGGGGTCGCGAGTTTGCGAACGCGGACCATCGGCGCGAGGTGGCGGACATCCTGGCCATCGACCCGGGCGCCATCCCGGCGCAGCCCAGCCTCGCCTACGATCAGATCCTCGAGGCCATCCTCGCGCGGAAGATCAAGGCGCTGTGGGTCGTCGGCACCAATCCCGCCCACTCGTGGATCAACCAGGCCCACCTGCACGATGTCTTCTCGCGTCTGGACTGCCTCGTGGTGCAAGATATGTATCCTGACACCGAGACTGCCGCGCTGGCAGATATCGTGTTACCGGCCGCCGGATGGGGCGAGAAACAGGGCACGTTCATCAACTCCGAGCGCCGCATCGGCGTGATCGATCGCGTGTGCCGCGCGCCCGGTCAGGCGCTGGCCGATTTCTACATCTTCAAGCTCGTGGCCGAGGCGTGGGGCTGCGGCCCGATGTTCGAAGCCTGGTCGACACCGGAGGCGGTGTTCCAGATCCTCAAACGGCTCAGCCGCGACCGGCCCTGCGACTTCAGTGGCATCGCCGACTACGCCATGCTCGCGCGCACCGGCGGCATCCAGTGGCCGTTTCCCGACGGCGCGAAGCTCTCCGACCACGAGCGCCGCCTGTTCGAGGACGGTGCATTCTTCACCGACGACGGGCGCGCTCGCTTTCTGTACGACGAGCCCCGCCCGCTGCCCGAGCCCACCAGCCCCGACTATCCGCTGCTCCTCTTGACCGGCCGCGGCAGCTCCAGCCAGTGGCACACCGAGACGCGCACCGGCCGCTCGGGGGTGCTGCGCGCGCTCTCCCCCGGCGAGCTCTACATCGAGCTCTCACCCGTCGATGCCAGGGCCCTCGGTGTGCGGCCGCACGACCTGGTCGTCGTGACCTCGCGCCGAGCCTCGGTCCAGGCGCGCGCGTTCACGACGCACACCGTGCAGCCCGGTCAGGTCTTCCTGCCCATGCACGACCCGTCGATGAACCGGCTGACCTTCGCGGCCTTCGATCCGCACTCGCGCCAGCCGGCCTACAAGGCCTGCGCCGTACGCGTGCGCCGCATGGACGCGACGGCGAGCGCAGAGGATGCCTGACATCCTCTGCCGCGTCGGCCAGCGGATCGGTCCGGTTGCGCGATCTCGCAAGGAGTTGCTCGACCGTGGTCGCTCGCAACCGAGGGATCGCCATCGGTTAGGCGCGGCACGACCTTTGTCTTGGCGTGCGCTCCGTGCGCATGTTGTCCGCGGTTCTCGCACTCGGTTGCGCGTCGACGGCCAGCTGAGCGACCGGCGCGACCCACGTCACGGTCGCTTCTTCGCGAGCCGCTCGGCCTCGGCAAGCTTCGCTTCGACCTCGGCGACGTGCTCGGCGTCCAGCTTGACGCGCATCTCGCCGAGCGCGCGCCGGCCCTCGCCCGCGGTCATCGCATTCTTCGCCAGCTCGACGCAGATGAGGCACATGCCTCAAGCGTAGCGCGCATCAAGCCTGATCAAAACGGCAGATCATCGAGGTCGCGCGGCCGTGGCTCGTCATCGAGCCTCGGCGGAGGCACGTCGCCGCGCCGGGGGTCGCCTGCATCACGCCCCGCATCACGCCCTGCATCACGCCGGCCCCGCGCGCCATCGCGCGCACCTTCGATCCGCCACACGTCGAGACTGTTGAAGTACTTGACCTCGCCTTGTGGGCTCCGCCACTCGCGGCCGCGCAGGTTGAACTCGATCCGGACCTCGTCGCCGACCTGGAACTGATCCAGGATCGCGCAGCGATCGCCGGTGAGCTGGAACAGCACGCTCTGCGGGTATTTGCCATCCGCCAGCTCGAGGACGAGCTCGCGCTTGGTGAACCGCTCCGAGACCTGCTTGGTGTCGAAGATTGCACGGAGCTTGCCAGTCACTTCCATCGCCATGCCCCAAGCTACATCGGGGGTCTGTCATGACCTCCCCCGTGGCCGCCGTGGTCGCGACGGCGATCGGAGTTGCACGGATCCTCCCAGATTGCAAGAGATTGGCCGGGATAGATCGTCATGATCTCAGCAACATACGCGATACTCCGGCGCCCCTGATCGATGGAATGATCATCCTGCGATCAAACGGCGTATGTCGCGGCTGCCGACAGCGGCAGAGATGGTAACGTGCCGCCACGTTCTCGATGAGGGCGCGCGGCCGCCAGCGGGTCGCGAGACTCGCCCTCTCGTGCGGCCGGACGGGTCCAGTCAAGTTCAGCCGCCGATGGAGCGAGAGCATGTCGAATCGATTGTACGTAGGTAATCTGCCATTTCACGCCACGGAGTCGCTGCTGACCGAGCGCTTCGCTGGATGTGGAGGCGTCGTGTCGGTCTCGGTCGTCACGGATCGCGAGACCGGTCGGTCGCGCGGCTTTGCGTTCGTGGAGATGGAGAACGACGCCGCGGCGCAAAAGGCGATCGCCGAGCTCGATGGCCAGGACCTCGAAGGCCGTTCGCTCCGTGTCCGGATCGCCGAGGATCGGCCGCGCGGGGGCGGCGGCGGCGGTGGTCGTCCAGGCGGTGGTGGTGGAGGATACCGCGATCGGGGTGACCGCGGTGGCCGGCGTGGTCGCTGAGGCGAGCCCGGACTTCGAGCCGATCGCGACCGCTGTCGGCGTGGCCTGGGCCGCCGAGCTCGTGCGGCAGCTACGTGCTGCCGAGCGCGAGATCGTTGGCTCATGGCCGGGCACCATGAGCGAAGCACGGATGCGCGTGCTCCATCGGCTTCACCGCAAGCTCGAAGTCGACCTGCTGGACGATCTCGCGCGGATCGCGACCCTCGCGGCGCGCCGCGAGTGGCATCAGATCTGCCAGCCCGACCTGGAGGTATGAATGGGCAATCAGGGATCCACATTTGGTAAACGTCAGCGCGAGCAAAATCGCAAGGACAAGGCTCGCGCAAAGCAAGAGCGCCTCGCAGGGCGCCGCGGCGAGGTACGCCCTGGGAAGGGACCTCCGATCGCATCGTTCGCCGAGGCGCACGCCCTCACGACCGGCCCCTCGACGTTCGAGGACTCCCGCCACTCGGCGGCGAGAGCGCCGGCAGAGGTCTCGACGCCGCCGGGCTCCCCGCCCTCGGCTCCCGCACCGGTACATCGCGAAGCACCCGGGGATCGTCCCGCACCGCGGTCGCCGTCGCCGTCGCCGTCGCCGTCGCTGTCGCCGTCGCCGTCGCCGTCGCCTTCGCCGCCGCCGTCGCCGCCGCCGTCGCCGTCGCCGTCGTCAGTGACGCCGCGTCGTCGCTAGCGGGTGCGGCTCACGCCGCGCCTCGCAGCTCGGGCAGAGATGCCCCGTCTCGTCGGGCACCGCAGGCCAAACGCCTGAGGTCGCCGTTCACGCGGCGGTGCCTCTGTATCCCAGCATGCGCAAAATCATGGGGAACTGTTCGGTCGTCGAATCGGATCGACGAATGACGCCGGCTGCTGATAGAACGTCACGCAATGATGGCAACTCACAGCCCGGTCAAGCTCCGCTCGTCCCTGGTCGTCTGTGTGCTGTTGGCGTTTGGCGTCCTCGCGCGATCGCCGACGCCTGCCTATGCGCAGGTCGATACGATGACCATCGATATGGGTCTATTCGGAGGCGCGCCGACGTATCGCGCCTCCGGCTTCATCTACGGGCTCTCCCAGGATGCCTCGCGTCCGGTGCAGAGTCTGCTGAGCCAGATCAAGGTCCGGATCATGCGCGCCGGAGGATCTCAGATCGGCTGTCCCAACGGCGGCTGGGTCAACGGCGGATACACGGCGCGATGGAACTTCGTCAGAGCGTATTACGCCAAGGCGAAGTCGCTGGGTGCGAAGTACAGCATGCTGCTGTCGGCGCTGTGGGGCTCGGACGGTCCGTGCAACGTGCCGCGCTGGCCCGGCGACGGCGGGAACTGGACCGACTACACCCGGTTCTTGAACCAGATCATCAGTGATGCCAGGGCCAACGGCATGACGGGCTCCGATGTCCGCTGGGACATGTGGAACGAGCCGAACATCTTCTTCTGGGGCCGGTCGCAAGCGCAGTATCTCGAGATGATCCGGCGAGGCACCCAGATGGTCCGCGCCGCGATCCCCGGCGCGGTGATCGAGGGGCCCAGCTTTGCCGGCGTGCCCAACCCCTCCAATGCCTGGTTCAATACCTACCTGGACTTCGTCGACTCCAACAACGTCGTGCCCGACATCATCAGCTGGCACGACCTGCCCGGAGATCCCGCGGTCGACCGCAACAACCTCAACGGCATGCTGGCGTCGCGCGGCATCTCGATCGCCGGGGTCTCGATCAACGAGTACGGCGCGTTCGGCGCCGAGCAGCAGCCCGGTCCGTCGGCCTGGTACATCTCGCGTCTGGAGCGCTGTAACTGCGATGGCGCGCGCGCCAACTGGGGCAACGTCGGTCAGACGCCGTCGCTCTACGACACGCTGGGCTGGCTGGTGACGGCCAATGCCAATCAGACCATGGGTCAGTGGTGGGTCTATCGGCGCTACGCCGATCAGACCGGTGTGCGGACGAGCATCACGCCGGGCAGCTCGCACGACGGCATCGTGTTTCAGGATTCGGGTGCGCGCCGATCGATCGCCGTCCTGGGCAGCCGCGTCAACGGCGCACAGGGCGCGATCGCCGTGCGCTACAACCGCATGCCGTCGTTTCTGATCAGCAATGGCTCGGTGAACGTGCTCGTCGAGCGCATGCCCTCGACGAACGCGTTCGTGAGCGCGCCGACGGTGGTGTCCAGCAGCCGCGCGACCGTCAACGGCGGCTCGCTGGTCGTGACGATCAACTGGACCAATTTCAACGACGCCTACGCGATCACGCTGACTCCCTGAATGGGAAATTCTACTCCTTGACCGCGCCCGCGGTGACGCCCGCGGCGATGTAGCGCTGCGCTGCCAGCAGCAGCGCGGTCGCCGGTATCGACGCCACCACCGCAGTGGCCATGATGGCATTCCACTCCTGGTTGTTGTTTCCGATGTAGTGATAGATGCCGAGCGTGATCGGCTGATGATCGCCGCCCTGGTCGAGCGTGCTGGCGAACACGAAGTCGGACCATGCCCACAGGAACGCGAACAGCGAGACCGTGACGATCGCATTGCGGCTGAGCGGCAGCACGATCGACCAGAAGATGCGTAGCGGTCCGGCGCCGTCGATCGCGGCCGCCTGGACCAGCTCCTGCGGGATGCCCGACATGAACGCCGTGAAGATCAGCACTCCGAAGGGCACGGCAATGGTGGAATCGGCGACGATCAAGCCGGGCACCGTGTTGACGACACCGATCGCGAGGTAGATGGCGTAGAACCCCATCGCCATGATCACCGCGGGGATCATCTGGGCGATCAGCAACACGAAGCTGAGCACGCTGCCGCCGACCGGCCGGAGCTTGGCCAGCGCATACCCGGCGGGCGCCGAGAGCAGCAGGGTCAGCACCACGGTGCCGAGCCCGACGGCGACGCTCGTCCCCAGGTACGGCAGCTGCTGATCGAGGACCGCCCGGTAGCCATCGAGCGTGCCGTGGATCGGAAACCAGTCCGGCGGCGTCTTGCGCATATGCCGGCTCTGCGTGAACGAGACGTTCACCATCCAGTACACGGGGAACAACATCACGGCGGTCACCGCGAGCCCGATACCGGTCTTCCACCAGGTCCGGTTCGCGGTGATTCCCTTCCGAGCGTCCCTCGTTTCGCTCATGACTGGTTGTGCTTCCGCTGGGCGCGGATGTAGAGGAGGCCGAACACGAGGGCCGCCACGATGAGGAGGTTGCCGACCGCCGCGCCCGGGCTGAACGCCGGCAGCATGTTGCCGAAGCCGAGCCGGTAGGACCACGTCGCGAGCGTCGTCGACGAATCCACCGGTCCACCGCGGGTCATCACCCAAATGATGTCGAACACCTTGAGCGTGTAGATGAGGCCCAGCAGGAGCGTGATCGCCGCGACCGGCCGCAGCAGCGGGAACGTGACGTACCAGAACTTCTGCCAGGGCGTCGCGCCGTCGAGCGCCGCCGCCTCCTCGACGTGCGCCGGCAGTCCCTCGAGGCCGCTGTGGAGCAGCACGAGGTTGAACGGGATGCCGATCCAGATGTTCGCGAGCGTCACCGAGACCAGCGACCAGCGGGGCGAGGTCAGCCAGTTGATCGGCGGTGCCCCCAGCATGCCCAGCAGCGCGTTGACCACGCCCGAGTCGCTGTTCAGCATCCACGACCAGGTGGACGCCGACACGATCAGCGGCAACAGCCAGGGCACGAGGAACAGCGCGCGCAGCGTCATCGAGAGCCGGAAGTGCTGGCGGAAGAACAGCGCCAGCGCCATCCCGATCGCGAACTGGAACGCGATCGAAGCCAGGGTGAACACCGCCGTGTGGAGAAGCGCCGGCGCGAACGTCGGATCGCGCAGCACGGCTCGATAGTTGTCCAGGCCGGTGAACCGGGCCCCGCCCTGCACGAACGATCGGACCGTATAGTCGTGCAGGCTGAGATCGAGATTGCGATAGAGCGGATACGCGTAGAACACGACCAGATAGACCGTCACCGGCGCGAGGAACGCCCACGCCGCCCATTGCGGGCCCGATCTCGCGTCGCGCATGTGTCGGAGGCGGAGCTTACTTCGCGGCCGCCGCCCCCGTCGCCTGCGCCGCGGCCAGCGCATCCTGGGGGCTCTTCGAGCCGCTGAGCGCTGCCTGCATCGCGGTCCACATCGCCTGGGAGATCTTGGGGTACCTGGTGCCGAGGTCGTCGCTGGTCCGGCCCTTGGCGACCTGGACCGCGTCGACCCATACCTTCAGATCCGGTGCGGCGGCGACCTGCTTGGCCTGCACGACCTGGGTCGGGGCGATGTACGACAGCGTGGTGTCCGTCGTGTACGAGTTGTCGGTGCTGGACAGGCACGCGACGAGCTTGACCGTGGTCGCGTAGCGCTCGGTCTGCTTCTGCACCGGCACGGTCACGAATTCCCCGCCGGTGGGAGCGGGCGCAGGACCGCCCTTGACCGCCGGAATCGGAATGATGCCGAAGTCGAAGCCGGCCTTCTTGGCGTTGCCCAGCTGCCAGGTGCCGTTCTCGGCGAACGCATACTGCCCGGTCGCGAACTCCTGCCAGCTGGTGGTCTGGGTGTTGTTGAGGACGGAGTTGGGCGCATAGCCATTCTTCAGCCAGTCGGCCCATAGCTGCAGCGCGGACACCGCCTCCGGCGAGTCCAGCGCCGTCAGGTGCGCGCCGGCGCCCCAGAGCCAGGGGAGGAACTGGAAGCTGCCTTCCTCGGTGCCGATCGCCGAGAACGTGATGCCCTTCTTCCCCGCCGCCGTCACCTTGCCCAGCGCAGCGGTCAGCGACGTCCAGTCTCGCACCGTCGAGACATCCACCTCGGCGGCCTTCAGCACCGCGCTGTTGTAATACAGCGCGAGGGTGTTCGCGCCGATCGGAATGCCATAGGTCTTGCCGCCGAGCTGCCCGGCCGCCAGCAGGTTTGGCTGCACCGCCGAAGTATCGGTCCTGGTGTCGGCGGTCGTCGTCAGCACGCCACCGTCGGCCAGGGTCGAGACGACCGGGTTGTCCACGATCAGCACGTCGGGCGAGCTGCCCTGCTGTGCGGCCAGCAGCGCCTTGTTCGTCAGGTCCGTGGTGTCGAACGCGACCCGCTTGATGGCCACTCCGGCGTCACTGCCGCACTTGTTGAGCAGCTGGACCCAGCCCGATGCGCTGTCGAACTGTGGATATGGATCCCAGACGGTATAGGTCGCGCCCGCGCCGCCGCCCGCCGGGTCCTTCTTCGAGCACGACGACGCCATCAGGCTGCCTCCCACGACGCACATCGCCAGACTCAGGTCGAGGATGCACCGGTTCCGTGATCTGTCCATGTGCTCACCTCTGGCGCAGTTCATCGAATCGATTCGCCTGAGCCGGACCATAGGCGCCGTGGAGATGGCCTGTCAACATCGATCCGATGTCCGAGCGAGGCAGTGGCACCAAGTCAGGAGTCCGCGCGCTGAATATTGGAGAGATCGCTCGGCGAGCAGGCGTGTCCCGCAGCACCGTCTCGTACGCGCTCAGCGGCAAGCGCCCACTCTCGGAGGAGACCCGCCGCCGGATCCACCACGTCATCGACGAGCTGGGCTACCGGCCCAATGCCCACGCGCGCGCGCTGAAGGAGGGCCGCACCCGCACCATCGGCCTGGTCATTCCACCGGCCGGTCTGCGGCTGACCGACATGCAGGTGGCGTTCGTGGGCGGCATCGTCGACGCCGCGGCCCGGGCCGACCTGGATGTCCTGATCTCGTCGTCGGGCGGCGACCACGACCGCTCGTTCGAGCGCGTGGTCACCGGCGGTCGGGTCGACGGCGTGGTCCTCATGGAGGTCCTCATGCAGGACCCGCGCGTGGAGCGGCTCCTGCGGAGCGGCCTGCCGTTCGTCACCATCGGTCGCACCGGCACCACCGAAGGCGTCTGCTCGGTGGACATCGACCACGCCGCGCTGATGGCGCGCTGTGTTCATCATCTCGCCGACCTGGGCCACCGACATGTCGCGCTGATCAACCGACCGACCCAGCTGGTCGTGGCCGGTTACGGGTGCGCACGCCGCGCCAAGGACGGGTTCGCCGAGGCGGTTTCCGAGCGCGGCATGTCCGGCATCGAGCTGTGCTGCGCCGACGACACCGCCGCCGCCCAGGCGTGCGTCGAGGAGCTGCTGGCGGCGCACCCGCGCGTGACCGCCATCGCCACGGCCAACGAGTCGGCGCTCGCCGGGATCGGCCGCGCGCTCGAGCGCGCCGGACTGGTCGTACCGCGCGACTTCTCGATCACCGGGGTCGCCGCACGTCACTGGGCGGAGGAGTTCCACCCACCGCTCACGGGAGCCGATGTCCCGGCCTCCGAGCTGTGTGCGCATGCGATCGAGCTCCTCGTCGAGCGCATCAGCAACCCGCAGAAGCCGGCCCGCACTGTGCTGCTGGCGCCGCCGATCTACTTGCGCGCGAGCACCGGGCCGGTGAGCAGCCGGCGGCGGCGCCCTGCATCCAGGTGAGCACCTCCAAGCTGTCGTACTGACACGGGAGGTGTGAGCAGAGTCATCGGCAGGAGCTGACAAGATGCTCACTGTCGACATCACATACAGAAAATTCCCAGTTGGTGGGGCTTAATCGAGATTTATTGTCCGGAGTCGCTCTAGAGTGGGCCGCACGTGTCCGAGCGGGGGCTCGGATGCATTCGTCGCGTTTCTCGTCGAAGGAGCTCAACGTATGGTCTGGTCTCGTAGGTTTGCGTGGTCTTCGCTGCTATTTGCAGCCGCATGCGCGTCGGAGTCATCTCCGACGACGCCGCCCGATGAGGAAACTCCATCGGGACCGAGCGCGCCGGTTTCCGCGCTCGATCAGAAGGCCACCGCGCTCGGCATGTCGATCATGTCGCACGACGCGGGCGCGCCTCGGCTCATGCGCGCGATCGCACCGCGCGCCGCAGCTCCCGGGCTGACCGCGCAGGCGGCCGCGCGCGAGCACGTGGCGGCGCTGGCGCCGCTCTGGGGCGCGCAGGCAAGCGCCGCGCCGCTCGTCGAGACGGGAGCCCAGCAGCTGCGGAACGGCACCCACGTGGTGATGTTCGAGCAGCGGATCAATGGCGTGCTGGTCGACCAAAGCGACCTCCGCGTGATGATGTACCCCGACAAGTCGCTGGCGGCCGTGTCGGGCACGCTCGTCGCCGACGCGGTCAAAGGCGTGTTCGTGTCGTCGGCCAGCGCCGCGGTCGAGCACGCGCTCGATCAGCTGCACGGCACGCCGCGCACCCCGCTGGCCCTGACCGAGGCCGGCGAGGCCGATGGCTGGACGACCGTCGCGATCGCCGAGGATCCCGAGCTCGGCGCCACCGAGGCGCGCGCCCGCAAGGAGCTCGTGAGGGTCAATGGCGAGATGATCGCGGCCTGGCGCGTCGAGCTGATCGGCACCACGCACGCCCGCGCCGCCCGTGAGCCGGGCGTGCTCGAGCAGGCCGGGCACAGCTACCAGTTCGCCGACGCGACCGGCGCGCTGGTGAGCGACGTCGACCTCGTCAAGCACGACGCGTTCGTGTACCGCGTCTACGCCGACACCACCGGCAATCGCCGCCCGCTCGACGGCCCCCTGCAGAGCTTCGCGCCGCACCCGACCGGCGTACCCGATGGCTCGAGGCCGAGCCTCATTCCGTCGAGCCTGGTCGTGATGGACGCGTTCAACGGTCCGTTCGACAAGTGGCTGCCCGACAACGCCACGACGACGGCCGGCAACAACGCCGTGGCGTTCGCCGACCTCGACGCCAACGCCGTGTTCAACGGCGCCGACGTGCGCCCCGATGTCCGCGCGGGCCGCGTCCTCAACTTCACCTATAACCATGCAGCCGAGCCGCTGTCGACGCCGGATCAGTCCAAGGCGGCCACGGTCAACGCGTTCTTCGTCGTGAACTGGATGCACGACTGGTGGTACGACTCGGGATTCACCGAGGCCACGCGCAATGGCCAGCTCGACAACTACGGCCGCGGCGGCATCGCCAATGATCCCCTGCTGATCCAGGCCCAGGCCGGCGCGAACGCGGGCCTGCGCAACAACGCTGACATGCTCACCCCCGCCGACGGCGGCCAGCCTCGGATGCGCATGTTCCTGTGGACCGCGGGCATCTCGGTCTCGCTGGCTTCGCCGACCGGACCGATGCGCTCCAACCGGTTCCTCAACGGCCCGCACGCGTTCGACGTCACCGGCGAGATCGTCCTGGGCGTCGACGCGACGGCGCCGACCGACGACGGCTGCCAGCGGCCGGGCAACGTGGCCGGCAAGATCGCCCTGGTGAACTTCTCCGGCCTGTGCAGCACGGCCACGCAGGTCGACAACGCGAAGGCCGGCGGCGCGATCGGCATGCTGCTCATCGACAGCACGTTCGACGACCCCGGGTTCTTCGGCGGCAGCACGACCGCCAACCTGCCGGGGCTGACCACCGACCTGGCCGGCGGCAATGCGCTGCGCGCGGCGCTCGCGGCCGGCCCGGTCACCCTCACGCTGCATAGCGAGGTCGCCGGCGCCGAGCGCGACGGCGACTTCGACAACGGCGTGGTCGCCCACGAGTGGGGCCACTACATGCATCACCGCCTCGCGAACTGCGTCAGCGGACCGTGCAACGGCATGAGCGAGGGCTGGGGCGATTTCAACGCGCTCCTCCTGATGCTGCGCGAGAATGAGAATCGCGACGGCACCTACGCGATGGGTCCCTACGCGCTCGACGACGGTACGTTCGACTCCGCGTACTTCGGCATCCGCCGCTTCCCGTACAGCACCGACCGCACCAAGAACGCGCTCAGCTTCCGCCACATCAGTGACGCCAACCCGCTGCCGACGACGACACCGGGCCTCCCGGGCGGCGCGAACAGCGAGGTCCACAACACCGGCGAGATCTGGGCCCAGATGCTGTGGGATGTGCTCAACGTGCTCGCCGACGAGCACGGCGTGGTCGTCGCCCGCCGCCGCATGACCGACTACGCCGTCGGCGGCCTCCTGCTGACGCCGCCCAACGCGAGCTTCACCGAGGCGCGCGATGCGATCCTCACCGCGGCGGCCGCGCTCGACACCGACGATATGACGCTGATGGCGGCGGCGTTCGCCGGCCGCGGCATCGGCTCGTGCGCGGTCTCGCCGCCGATCACGTCGGCGAGCAACACGCCCGTCGTCGAGAGCGGCACGCTCGCGGCGCTGCTCACGGCCGGCGGCGCGACGCTGATCGACGATGGCATCTCGTGCGACCACGACGGCATCCTCGATCCCGGCGAGTCCGGCCAGCTGCGCGTGACCGTGGCCAACAACGGCCTGTTCGCCGCCGACGAGGTCAAGGCCACCGCGACCACCACCGCCCCCGGCGTCCGCGTGGGCGCTCCGGTCACCGTGCCCTCGGTCGGGCCGCACACCAGCCTCCAGCTGGCGATTCCGGTGACCCTGCTTCCGACGGCACCGCGCAACACGCCGGTCACGATCACGCTCCACGTGACGGGCTTGAACCTGTGCGCCCGCGCCGGCATCGACGTCTCGCTCACCGTGCCGACCGGCATCGACGAGGTCGCGAATGCGGCCACGATCGACCACGTCGAGACCACGATCACGCCATGGACCAAGACCGGCACGACCGGTCTGTGGAATGTCGCGGCCGAGGCCACCGGCAACAAGCTGTGGCAAGGGCGCGATCTGGCGATCGTGACCGATACGCAACTGGTGTCGCCGGCGCTGCTCGCGAGCCCGACCGCCTCGTTCGTGGTCAAGTTCTCGCACGCGTTCGCGCTCGAGCCCGGCTTCGACGGCGGCGTGATCGAGCTGTCGACCGACGGCGGCACGACATGGGCGGATGCGGCGACGCTGGGGGTCACCCCTGGTTACACCAGGACGATCTCCACCGTGTTCAGCAATCCGCTCGCCGGACGGATGGCGTACTCGGGCACGAGCACGGGCTTCCCGGCGCGCAGCCTGGTGACGCTCGACTTCGGGACGCGCTTCGCCGGTCAGTCGGTGCGGCTGCGGTTCCGGATCGGCACCGACACCAGCGTCGCAGGCACGGGCTGGAACATCGATGACATCGAGGTCACCGGGATCACGAACACGCCATTCCCGGCGCTGGTGTCCGAGCCGTCGACGTGCACCGCGCGCCAGGCGCCACGCGAGGACAGCACGCTGATCTCGATGCAGCACGCGCCGCAGACCAGCCTCGACGCGGTCGACAACGCGGTCTGCATCGCCCAGGACGCCGAGTAGCGCTCCGGGACCCAGGCGCCGCGGCTACCCCTGGCCGGGGTCCGGCGCCGCGTCGTCCGCGAACAGCCGGACCACGCTGACGTCGAGCTGGCTGTCGACCAGCCGCATGATGCTGTCGAGCTCGCTGCGGCCCAACGACAGCCGAGCCGCCAGGGCCTGTCGGGTCTGCGCCAGCAGTCGCTCGCGCGCGCGCGTCAACCAGCGAAACGCGGTCGCGCGATGCACCCGGTGCAGGGTGGCGAGCTCGTCGGTGGATAGCCCGTCGAGGAAGTGATGCTTGAGCAGGTTTCGCTCGCGCGTCTCGAGGGAGCGAAGCGCAGCCTCGAACGCCGCGCGGAACTCGGCCTGTAGGCGCGGACGGAGGTGATCGATCGTCGGGTCAACGCCGATCTGCGACGCGGCGCTCCAGAGGTCCTGCCGGTGCACATGCTCGCGCTTCTGGGAGCGCAGCACGGAGATCGCCGCGCGAACCGCGCTTGCGCGCACCCACGCGCGCAGCTCACCGCGTCCAGCGTAGTCGAGGATCTTCGGCGATCCCGTCGTGCCGACGAACAGCCGCTGCCGCAGCTGCTGCTTGAGATCGTCGATCTCGCTGGACGACAGCATGCCGTGAAGCGCGCCATCGACCTGCGCGATGCACGTCCGATCGATCACCGAGATCGCCGCTACATCTCCGCGCGCGGCGCCTACAGCGAGGTAGAGATCGCCGGCCCGCGTATCCAGTGACTCGGCCGCTTCCGGCGACAGCCCCAGATGCAACGCGAGGTGGTTGGCGAAGTCGGCCGCCGAGACGTGTACGCCGGGCCACGTCGCTCGGCCGACCTCGTGAAGACGATCGAAGACTGCCGTTGCCGAACCATGCACCGGGTGATTCCTCTGCTGCGAGACCGCTCGGACGATCGTTGCATGGAGATGATAGACCACGGGGGGTCTGGCGCCGCCCACGTAGCGACTCTCGAGCAGTAAGGTCGCCCACGGTTGGGTGCAATCACGGACGAGCCGCTACTGACGAGCAGGTGGTCGATGGCGCACGGCGCGCACTCCCGCGGTGTGAAGGACACTGGATCTCTGGCTTGGGCAGTGGCGACGCCCGACAATCCAGTCCGGGAGGACGGCCATGCGCTGCATACGATTGTCTTCGGTGTTCGTCATGCTCTGTCTGGCACTGGCCCATCTGGCCCATGCAGAGCCCGCGGTGGTGCTCGAAGGTGCACGGCTCATCGACGGCACGGGCAAGCCGCCGCGCGACAATACCGCTCTGGTCGTGGAGGGCGATCGGATCACTGCGGTCGGCACCGCCGGTAAGCTGCGCTACCCCAAGGGCGCGCGCGTGGTGGACGTCCACGGCCGCACCATCATGCCCGGGCTCATCAGCGCACACAGCCACGTCGGGCTCGTCGCCGGAACCGCCAACCGCGCGGATGCGTACACGCGCGAAGCCGTTCAGGACGCCCTGGTCCGGTACGAGCAATATGGTGTCACCTCGATTGTGAGCCTGGGGCTCAATCGCGATCTGGGGTACGACGTGCGGGACGAGCAGCGACGCGGCCGCCTGCCGGGCGCTTCGCTGTTCACCGCCGGGCGCGGAATCGGTGTCGCCAACGGCACGCCACCGCAGCCGGTGGCGCCCGATCAGAGCTACCGGCCGGCCACCGTCGAAGAGGCGCGCGCCGCCGTGCGCGAGATGGCCGGCCACAAGGTCGACATCGTCAAGATCTGGGTCGACGACAACTTCGGCAAATTCAGCAAGATGCCGCCCGAGATGTACAAGGCCGTGATCGACGAGTGCCACAAGCACCGGCTGCGCGTGGCCTCCCATGTCTTCTACCTGGCGGATGCCAAGGCGCTGGTCGCCGCCGGCGTCGACGTCCTGGCTCACAGCATTCGCGATCAGCAGGTGGATGCGGAGCTCGTGCGCGCCGTCAAGTCGCGCGGCGTGTTCTACATCCCGACCCTGAACGTCGACGAGAGCTTCTTCCTGCTCGCCGAGCAGCCCGAGGTGATGAACGACGACTTCTTTGCGCAGGCGGTCGGCCCCGCGATGTTGCAGATGTTTCACGGCAAGGAGTTCAAGGACAAGGTGGCTGCCAACCCCAATGTCCCCAAGGCGAAGGCAGCGCTTGCCGTTGCGATGCTCAACGTCAAGACACTGCATGACGCAGGCGTGCAAGTCGCCTTTGGGACCGACTCCGGCGCATTGCCCGAGCGCATCCCCGGCTGGGCGGAGCACCACGAGCTCGAGCTCATGGTGCGCGCCGGCCTGTCGCCCATGGAGGCGATCGTCGCAGCCACGCAGAAGAGCGCCGCGCTCCTCAAGGCCACCGATCGCGGCACGCTCGAGCCCGGCAAGCGCGCGGACTTGTTGGTGCTCGCGGCCGATCCAACCGCGGATATTCGCAACACCCGGCAGCTGGTCTCGATCTGGCACGGCGGCCGCGAAATCGCGCCTCGCGTGCCCGCCGCACAGAGCAAGTAACGCACGGCCTCAGAGCGCCACCTATCTGCAAGAAATGGTTGCGCATCGTGCGCTGACCGACTAGGGTCCGCGCCTTACGTTGATGTCGTTCTCCTCTGCGCATCCTTGCCTCCTCCGAGCGCTGACTGCACGCGGCCTCGTCACCCCCACGCCCGTCCAGACTGCGATCCTGGCGGCCGACGTCGACGTGCGCGATGTCCTGGTGTCGGCGCAAACCGGATCCGGAAAGACGGTCGCGTTCGGGCTCGCGCTGGCCCGCACGCTGCTCGGCGACGCCGAGCGCTTCACCGCCGCCGGAGCTCCCCGTGCGCTGATCGTCACGCCCACCCGGGAGCTCGCGATGCAGGTCCAGCGCGAGCTCAGCTGGCTGTACGCCGAGAGCGGGGCGCGGATCACGACCTGCGTCGGCGGCATGGATCCGCGGCGCGAGAGCCACGCCCTCGGCCAGGGTGTACACATCGTCGTCGGTACGCCGGGCCGGCTCTGCGATCATCTCGCGCGCGGAACCCTCGTGCTCGACCGCCTCGCCGCGGTGGTGCTCGACGAGGCCGACGAGATGCTCGACATGGGATTTCGCGAGGACCTCGAGCGACTGCTCGACGCCTCGCCGAGCCAGCGCCGGACCCTGATGTTCTCGGCGACGATCCCCGCGCCGATCGCCGCGCTGGCCCGGCGCTACCAGCGCGACGCCCTGCGCATCGCCACGTCTCGAGAGCACGACCAGCACCACGACATCGAGTACCAGGTGGTGTCGATCGTTCCGCGCGAGCGCGACCTCGCCGTCGTCAACCTGCTGCGGTTTCACGACGTCCCCAGGGCGCTGGTGTTCTGCGGCACGCGCGACGGTGTCACGCACCTCGCCGCCAATCTGAACGAGCGCGGGTTCTCGGTCGTGGCGCTCTCCGGCGAGCTGTCGCAGCGCGAGCGCAACCAGGCCTTGCAGGCGCTCCGCGACGGTCGCGCGCGCATCTGCGTCGCGACCGATGTCGCGGCGCGCGGCCTCGATCTACCGGACCTCGGCCTCGTCATCCACGCCGATCTCCCTCAGAACAAGGAGATGCTCGTC
>DATIPJ010000627.1:0-9272 GCA_035472155.1 Kofleriaceae bacterium | reverse complement strand
CTTTATCGAAGGATGAAGGACCATGAACAGCAAGCTATCAATCGTGTTATTTGGACAAGTCGCACTCATCGGCGTGGGCGGTTGTGCGTCCGATGAAACGGATCCGCAGGATCTCCAGGCACTCCTGCACGACGAGCCACTCAAGCAGGTGTTCCCGGGCGCCTCCTCGTCCGCCTCGTCGGGCACGACCGACCCCGGCGCCGTCGACAGCGGCAAGCACAGCGACATCGTCCTGCCGTCGGCGAATCCAGCCGGGGTGTGGAATTTCGATGATTGCAATACGTCGCGCACCAACCTGAGCGACTCGTCGTTCAATGGCAACACGGCATTCCGGTCGGTCGGTGTGACGTGCACCGATGGTATCCGGAGTAGCCAGGCAGTCTCGATCTCCATTCCGGAGGATATCGTCTATGTCCCGGACCAGCCGAACTTCACGTTCAGTAGTGGTGTGACGGTGGCGGGCTGGTTCCGGCCCGCGGCACTCGGCGGCACCAAGACGCTGTTCCGCAAGCGCGACAAGGACACCAGCTCGTTCGCGCTGCTGCTCGATGCCGGCAAGTTCACGTTCGTCGTCAACCTCGGCGACGGCCACGCGGTCTCCGTGATCGCTCCCATGAAGGCAAAGGCCGGCGTGTACCAGCACGTCGCGGCGACCTATGACGGCATGGTCGCGCGGCTGTACGTCGACGGCACCGAGGTCAATACCTTCCCGATCGCCGGCGCCATCCCACCCGGCCCAGGCCCGCTGCTGATGGGCAACGACGGCTCCGAGCGCCGCTACAGCGGATCGTTCGATAGCACGCTGTTTGCCACCCACGCGCTGACCGCCACCGAGGTGGCGGCGCTCACCTGCTTCCCGGTCCCCGCGACGGTCTCGCTGTCGCCATCCAACCAGTCGGTCCCCGCCGGTGGCACTGCCACGATCGACATCGCGCTGACCAACAACAACTCGGCAGCCTGCGCACCGCTGACCTTCTCGATCGAGCCCGAGTCTTTCGACTCGCGCGTCGTGACCAACCCGCCCTCGTTCACGCTGACACCGAGCGCACCGGTGCCCAGCGGTACGACCGGCCACTTCACCGTGACCGCGAGCCCATCGGTCGATATGGACCCGACCAACGTCTTCATCGACTTCTTCGTCAGCGAGCCGGTCACCAACACATTCGCCTTCCTGTTCGCCGGCTTGACTGTGACCGAGGCGGTCGGCTGCCACGTCAGCACGTCGCGCGAGCTCATGATCAAGAGCACCACGGTGGTCGATGATCCGATCCGGACCGTGTTCAACCCCAGCTCGACCGACTCCCGCAACGGCGTGTGGACGTTCAAGCACCTGGTCGAGAACATGGCGCCCACACCCGACCAGGCGCCGGCCATGGTCGAGGCGATGCTGAATACGTTCGGCTCGCCCCAGACCATCAACGGCTTCACGGTGGACGCCCGCTCGGGCATGCAGAGCCTGATCCTCGCGTTCTGGCCGCGCACGGCCGACGGCGCGCTCGATCTCGCACAGGCACCGCTGCGGCTGCAGGCGATCGTCAACCGCTTCGACCTGCGCGATCTCGGCAACGGCGACGCCGGCGAGGGCCGCTTCGTGTTCGCATTCAACCGCCCGTTCTCGGGGTTCCCGCTGCAGGCCACGTTGATCTTCGAGTACAAGCTGCCGGCGACGACCGATCAGGACGTGCTCGACTGGGCGCAGTCGTTCCACTCGCTCGGCGGGATGCAGCTCGGCGAGAGCTACAACGCCGCGCTCCAGCAGATCACCGAGCGCTTCGTCGGCCGCAACGCGCGCCCGGATCACCCGAACGGCAACGCGATCAATGCCGTGCGCACCAACGAGATCGCCTTCTCCGACAACGGTCTCTGGGAGCTGCGCGAGTTTCACCTGTCCGCGAGCTCGGGCCTGCTCGAGCCGTCGCCGGTGGCCCTCACGCCCGACCGGAGCTTCAACTTCTCGAGCACCCTGGCCAGCTTCATCAATGCCAACCAGGACGCGATCATCGCCGAGAAGCACGTGGTGCCGGAGCTGTTCAACGGCCAGCCGTTCCAGGCCGGCGCGATCTTCAACAACGGTACGTGGTTCGCGCCGGGCACCGACGGCGAGGCGCGCCACCACTTCGCGCTCAACACGTGCAACGGCTGTCACTCGTCAGCCGAGACCAACGTGCCGTTCCTGCAGATCTCGCCACGATTTCCCGGCAGCGAGGCCTTTCTGTCGGCGTTCCTGACCGGCACCACGAAGTTCGATCCGGAGACCGGTCAGGCACGCACGTTCAACGATCTCGGCCGCCGCAACGCGGACCTGACGGCGATCGTGTGTACCGACGGGGCGGCGTTCGCAGGCGCGAACGGCACGACGCTGCGCAAGGGCATCTCGCGCGTGCACTGAGCACGACCACGGGCGAGCGCGGGCGGCCCGGGCGTCACAGCGGGTCCCACACGTAGGCCAGCTCGACGACCGGGAAGCCCGACACCGTCGACGCCACGCGCGATGACGCGCGCCCGCCCAGCGCCTCGTAGAACCGGCGCGCGTGGTGGTTGTCGTCGAGCACCCAGATGATCAGCGACGAGAGCTGGCGGCTGCGCAGCCAGTCGGTCACCTGCTCGAACATCTCGCGGCCCAGGCCGTGGCGCTTGGCGTGATGCTCGATGTAGATGCGGTAGACCTCGGCGGCGTAGCCGCTGCGGCCGCGGCTCGGGCCGGCGTCGCAGAACCCGACGATGTCGTGGTGCGTGACGTCGTAGGCGACCAGCGTCAGCACCGAGGCGTCCTGGAGCACGCGGCGCCAGCTCGCGGTGCGCTGGTCGACGTCGATCCGGGCGAGCACGGCCTCGGGCAGGATGCCTCGGTAGCTCGAGCGCCAGCTCGCGGTGTGGGCGCGCGCGATGCCTTCGGCGTCGGTCAGCTTTGCCGGCCGGATCGCGAATCGCATGGCACAAGCATAGCCGCGGCGGCCGACGCGCGGCCTGCATGATCGGGCAGGTGCGCGCGACCTGGTCGGTGCCGGGAAGACGTCGGCGGGTACCTTGCAGTTCCCGGAGGGCGGGTGAATCATCGCGGCCTCGCCGGTGCAATTGAGCATCGCGACTTCGATTGCGGATCGCGGACCACCATCAACGTGCGGCCGCTCGCCGTGATTGCCAGTTGTGCGCTCGATCAAGTCTGGATTACTTGAAGCCGTCTTTCCAGGCGCGCACGGCGGCGAACACGCTGACCGGGTCGCCGGCGGCCCCGCGGCTCTGGGCGGCGGCCGCGACCGCGGGCTCGGCGGTGCGCAGGAACGGGTTGGTGGCGTGCTCGTCGGCCATGGTCGATGGCGTCGACGGCGAGCCCATCGCCTTGGCGCGCGCGGCGACCCGGGCGTTGTCGGGCTCGACCGCCGCCGCGAACCGGAGATTGTTCGCGGTGTACTCGTGGCCGAAGTAGACCTTGGTCTCCGGCGGCAGCGTCGCGAGCCGCGTCAGCGAGGCGAGCATCATTGCGGCATCGCCCTCGAACACGCGGCCGCAGCCGCCGCCGAACAGCGTGTCGCCGGTGAACGCGCAGCCCTCGACGACGAAGGTGATCGCGCCCAGCGTGTGCCCGGGGTTGTGGACGCAGCGCGCGCGCAGGCTGCCGAGCGCGACCTCGTCGCCGTCGTTCACGGTGCGGGTCACGCACGGCGTGCGCGCGGCGTCCTCGGCACCGACCACGACCTCGATCCCGGGGTGCTTGGCGACGAGGCCGGCGACGCCCCCGACATGGTCGTGGTGATGGTGAGTCGCCCAGATCGCGGCCAGCTGTGCGTCCTCGCGCACCAGCGCGGCCTCGATGGGAGCCGACTCGCCCGGATCGACCACGGCGCACCGGCCGTCGTGATCGATCACCAGATACGCAAAGTTGTCCTTCAGGCACGGGACGGGAACGATCCGCATGTCGGGGTTCTACCCCGATTCGTCGCCCCGGATCGACGGTTCAGACGGCCGCGCCTTTCGCGACCAGACCCCCGGCGCTACGGTCGCCGCATGACGATGACAGCGATGGTCATGCGCGAGCATGGCGGGCCCGAGGTGCTCGGCCTCGAGCAGCTCGCGGTTCCGGAGCCCGGGCCGCGCGAGGTGCGCGTGCGCGTGCGCGCGGTGGCGCTCAACCACCTCGACATCTGGACGCGGCGCGGCGGCCCCGCGTTCAAGCTCGAATTTCCGCATCGACTCGGCGCCGACATCGCGGGCGTGGTCGACGCCGTCGGTCCGGGCGCGACCGCCACCGTCGGCGCCAAGACCGTGCTGCAGCCGGGACTGTCGTGCGGCAAATGCGCGGCGTGCCTGGGCGGCCACGACAACCTGTGTCGGTTCTACTCGATCCTCGGCGAGCACAAGCAGGGCGGCTACGCCGAGTACATCGTCGTCCCCGACGTCAACCTCGCGCCGTACCCCGAGCGCCTCGACTTCGCGCATGCGGCGTCGGGCATCCTGCCGTTTCTGACGGCGTGGCAGATGGTGGTCCACAAGGCGCAGGTCGCGCCCGGCGACACCGTGCTGGTCCAGGGCGCCGGCTCCGGCATCGGCGTCGCGGCGATCCAGATCGCCAAGCTGTATGGCGCGCGCGTGATCGCGACCGCGGGCAGCGAGGAGAAGGTCGCGCGCGCGAAGGCGCTCGGCGCCGATGTCGCCATCAACTACCAGGCCGCGGACTTCGCCGCCGAGTGCCGCGCGCTGACCGGCAAGCGCGGCGTCGACGCGGTCATCGAGCACGTCGGCGGCGACGTGTTCGCGAACAGCATCCGCGCGGTGCGCAACGGCGGTCGCATCGTCACCTGCGGCGCGACCGCGGGCTTCCATCCGGCGATCGATCTGCGCCACATCTTCTTCCGCCAGGTCGAGGTGCTCGGCTCGACGATGGGCAGCAAGGCGGACCTGCTCGCCGTGCTGTCGCACATCGCGGCCGGCCGGCTCGAGCCGATCGTGCATCAGGTGCTGCCGCTCGCGAGCGCCGCCGACGCGCACCGCATCCTCGAGAACCGCGCGGCGTTTGGCAAGGTGGTGCTCGAGCCATGACCGATGGTCGGCATGTGCCGACCGCGCTGTCGCTGCGCGGCGTGGGCAAGGACTACGGGGCGCGCACCGCCGTCGGCGCGGTCGATCTCGACGTGGCGCGCGGCGAGTGCCTCGGGCTGCTCGGGCCCAACGGCGCGGGCAAGACCACGACGATCTCGATGGCCTGCGGCGTGGTCACGCCGACCCGCGGCGCGGTCACCGTCGGCGGCGTCGACCTGGCCCGCGAGCCGCGGCGCGCCAAGGCCAAGCTCGGCCTGGTGCCCCAGGATATCGCGCTCTACGAGGAGCTGTCGGCGGTCCAGAACCTGCGCTACTTCGGCGCGCTGTACAGCCTCGCGCGCGAGGCGCTCGCAGAGCGCATCGAGTGGGCGCTCGGTGTGGTCGGGCTGCGCGATCGCGCCGACGAGCAAGTCCGTCGCTACTCCGGCGGCATGAAGCGGCGGCTCAACCTCGCGGCCGGCCTCGTCCACCGGCCCGAGCTGCTGTTTCTCGACGAGCCCACCGTCGGCGTCGACCCGCAGAGCCGCAATCACATCTTCGAGACCGTGCGCCAGCTCCGCGCCGACGGCATGACCGTGGTCTACACCAGCCACTACATGGAGGAGGTCGAAGCGTTGTGCGACCGGGTCGCGATCATCGACGACGGCGCGATCGTCGCGCTCGGCAAGATCACCGACCTCGTCGCGCAGCACGCCGGCCGCGGCCTCGAGCTCGAGCTCGCGGGGGCGCCCGAGCAGATCGACGCCGCCGAGCGCGCCGCCGCCGGCCACGGCACCGTCACCCGCGACGGCAGCGTCCTGCGCATCGTGCCCGCCGCCGGCCTGGGCCCACTGCTCGTGGCGATCGAGGCCACCGGCGCGGCGATCGCGCGCATCGAGTCGCGCCAGGCCAACCTCGAGACCGCGTTTCTCGCGCTCACGGGGCGCGCACTGCGAGATGCCGCATGATCGTCGCCGCCATCCGCAAGGACGTCTGGGTGCTGCTCCGCGACCGCGGCGCGCTGATCAGCCTGTTCCTCCTGCCGATCATCTTCATCGTCGCGTTCGGCTCGATGTTTCGGTTCGGCAACCAGGCCGGCCCGCTCGCGGGCATCAGCTCGTTCCAGGTCACCGTCCCGGGCAACGCCGTGCTGTTCGGGTTCTTCATCGCGCTCACGACCGCGATGTCGTACGTCACCGAGCGCCGCCTCGGCACCTGGCGCCGCCTGCTCGCCGCGCCCGTGCCGCGATGGCAGGCGCTGCTCGCCACGCTCGTCCCGTACTACGTCGTCGGCGTCGCGCAGCTGACCTTCCTGTTCGGCATCGGCGCGCTCGCCTTCGGCATGCAGGTCGCCGGCTCGGTCACGGCGCTGGTCGTGCTGTCGCTGACGGTCGTCTTGTGCGCCGTGTGCCTGGGCCTCGTGTTCGCGACCTTCGCCAGCACCGAGCGCCAGCTGGGCGGCGTGGGCTCGGTCGTCCTGCTCGTCATGGGTCTCCTGGGCGGCTGCATGTTCCCGCGCCTCATCATGCCGGCCACCATGCGCCGCATCGGCCTCTCCGTCCCCCACTCCTGGGCGCTCGACGGCTACTACGACGTCCTCGTGCGCCCGGGTACCTCGATCGCCGACATCGCCCCCTCGCTCGCCGCGCTGCTGCTGTTCGCCGCGGGGTTCGCCGCCATCGGCCTGTGGCGGTTTCGCTTCGAGCGCTGAGGTCCCGGCGCGCACGCGGCGCCGAGCCGCGTTACAATCCGCCTGGTGGCGGACTCACCGGTGGTCGGCTTGGTGAATGCGATCCTGCTCAGCGCGGTCAAGAAGAGTGCGCGCGAGGTGGCGATCTACGGGGCGAGCGAGCGCGACTGCGTCGTCGAGCTGATCACCGGCGATATCGTGCACGAGGAGATGCGGCCGCAGCGCATGCTGCTGGCGCCGATCTGCCGCCGGCTGGCCATCATGGCCAACCTGCCGACCTATCCCAAGGGCATGGGTGCCGAGGGCATGATCCACCTCGTCATCGGCGACGACCGCCACGCTTACTTCGCGCTTTACGTCGAAGGGCACGGCGACGACATGGCCGCCAACCTGCGCGTGCTGCCGCCCGACGAGGAGCCGCCCGGCGTCGCGTGAGCCGCGCGGGCATCGAATCACCCGAGGTCGCGGCGCACAAAGCCCGCGAGGCCGGCGGCGATGAGACCTGCGGTGGAGCGCGACCGCATCGCGCCACGGATCGCCGCCGAGCAAGCGATCGGCTGCATGAACGCCGCGCCGTTCATCGGTGGCTCGGGGCACGTGCGGGTAGATGCGCGGCGCCGCGAATGATTCTCTCGCGATCGCGCGTTCGCCGGCTGGCTCTGGACATGCACGGCGGCCTCCCACGCATCAAGGAGGTTCATGGCTGTCACCGCTGTCGATCCGAGCTCGCATTCCGCCGCGTCCGCGTTCCCCGCCGACGCCAAGGTACCACTCGCGGCGCAACTTTCGGCGCTTCGCCTGTTCGTGGACCAGCACCCGCTCTGGCAGACCCCCGCTGCTGACCGCGTTCTCACAGGGAACGCTGTCGCGCGATGACCTTCAGTACGTGTTCTCGCAGTACCACCTCTACACCTCGAGCTTCACGCGCTTCATCTCGGCGGTGATGACCAACTGCGAGAATGACCTGTTTCGCGCCCAGCTGTCCGAGAACCTGTGGGAGGAGGGCGGCGGTTGTGCGCCCGAGCGCCGCCACGCGGAGATCTTCCGGCGGTTCCTGACCGGATCGCTGGAAGTCGACGTCGATCACATCGCGTACGCGCCGTTCACGCGGCAGTTCGTCCGCGAGTACCTCGACTTCGCCGTGCGCGGCGATGCGATCGAGGGCGCGGCGTTCCTGTCGCTCGGCACCGAGGGCATCGTTGCGCGGATGTACACGGTCATGCGGTCGGGGCTGCGCGAGGCTGGGATCCCCGAGGCCGAGCTCGAGTTCTTCGACATCCACATCGCATGCGATGACGCGCATGCCGTGACGCTCGAGCGCATGATGGCATCGTACGCACGCGAGCCGGGCTGGTACAGCGCCTGCGTTGCCGCAGCTCGGCGCGCGCTCGACCTGCGCACCGAGTTCTTTGCCGGCCTCTATCAGGCGCTGCAGATGCGGCGCCTCCAGCCGACGCTCGATCGCGTCCAGGGCCGCGTCTCGCTGGCCCGCGGGCTCGGCGACGGCGCGATCTGCCACCGGCCGGGCGGCGACACGGTCGCGATGTACGCCAACGAGGTCGAGAAGCTCAACATCCGGTTCACCGTCGAGCGGCTGCCGCTCGCCGCCGAGGTGCTCGATCCGCGCATGGTCCGGATCCCGGCTGGCAAGTTCAACGAGAAGCACAAGCATGCCCACGAGACGCTGATCCACATCCTCGAGGGCAGCGGCCAGGTACTGATCGACGACCGCGTGCTGCCGGTGCGCGCGGGCGACACCGTACTGGTCCCGCGCTGGGCAATGCACCAGACCCAGAACCTGGGCGAGGCCGAGATGCGGTTCCTCGCGGTGACCGACTTCGCGTTCAGTCAGCGCGCGTACATGGGCGATGCGACTGCCTACCGCATGGAGGTCGACGTCGACGGGGTGCGCCGGCGCGGCGGGCACTGACGCGCATCGCCCTGGCCTGCGGACCGCGGCGGTGGACAGGCGCGCGCACCGTGCGGCAAGCTGCCGGCATGCCGTCTGTCGTGCGATCGATCCTGCTCGTGCTCATCGCTCTGTCGTCCGGGACTGCCGCGGCGGACAAGCCGGCGGTCCCGCCTTCCGCTGCGCCCGCCACCGCGACGAACCCGGGCGTGAAGACGATCATCGTCGTCCGCCACGCCGAGGCCGAGCATCAGCCCGGCGGCGATCCGGCGCTCACCGCCGACGGGCGGACCCGCGCCGTCGAGCTCGCGCGCGTGCTGGTCGATACGCCGCTCCATGCCGTGTATCGCACGCACTACCAGCGCAGCCGCGAGACCGCCGCGCAGCTGCCTCGCAAAGCGGGCGACAAAGCGACGGTGATCGAGGACGTCCCGGCGACGGTGGCCGCAGCGCGCGCCGTGCCATGGGGCACCACCTCGCTCGTGATCGGCCACTCCAACACGATCTCCGACCTGCTGCGCGGCCTCACGGGCACCGCGCTGCCTGCCGACGAGCCGGTCCTCTACGACCGGATCTGGATCGTGACCCTGGCGCGCGACGGCTCGACGTCGCTGGTGCGCTTGCGCTACGGCGCGCCGGTCCCCGTTCCGCCGCCGG
>DATIPJ010000626.1:0-2006 GCA_035472155.1 Kofleriaceae bacterium | reverse complement strand
CACTTCTTGTTGGGCTTGGCGCCGGCCGAATCCGCCAGCGCGGCGCGGGCCGCGGCGACCCGTGCGATCGGGACACGGAATGGGGAGCAGGACACATAGTCGAGGCCCGCGCGATGACAGAAACCTACCGAGCTGGGGTCGCCGCCGTGCTCCCCGCAGATGCCAACCTTGAGCTGAGGCTTGACGCCCCGGCCGCCGCGCACCCCGAGCTCGATCAGGGCGCCCACCCCCTCGGGGTCGAGCACCGCGAAAGGATCGGCGTGCAGCATGCCGGCCTCGAGGTATGCCGGCAGGAACCGGCCCGAGTCATCGCGCGACAGCCCGTAGGTGGTCTGCGTGAGGTCGTTGGTACCGAACGAGAAGAAGTCGGCGTGGACGGCGATCTGGTCGGCGATCACGCACGCGCGCGGTAGCTCGATCATGGTGCCGATCGTGTAGGCGATCTGTGCGCCGCCGATCGCGGCCTCGAAGGTGCGGGCGACGAGCTCGCGCAGCCGCTGCAGCTCCTCGGGCACCATCACCAGCGGGATCATGATCTCGGGGTGGACCGCGACGCCGGCCGCCGCGACCTCGGCCGCCGCCTCGCCGATCGCGCGGGCCTGGGTCTCGTAGATCTCGGGGAACGTGATCGCGAGCCGGCAGCCGCGGTGGCCGAGCATCGGGTTGGCCTCGGTCAGCTCGGTGACCTTGGCCGCGATCGCCGCCGCGGGCTTGCCGAGCGCCGCCGCGACCTCGTCGATCTCGGCCTGGGTGTGGGGCAGGAACTCGTGGAGCGGCGGGTCGAGCAGGCGGATCGTCACCGGCAGGCCGTCCATCACGCGGAACAGCTCGGCGAAGTCGCCGCGCTGCATCGGCTGGATCTTGGCGAGCGCGGCGCGCCGGCCGGCCTCGTCGCCGGCGAGGATCATCTCGCGCACCGCCAAGAGGCGCTCGGGCTGGAAGAACATGTGCTCGGTGCGGCACAGGCCGATGCCCTCGGCGCCGAAGCTGCGCGCGGTGCGCGCGTCGGTCGGGGTGTCGGCGTTGGTGCGCACGCGCAGCGTGCGGACGGCGTCGACCCACTCCATCAGCGTGCCGAGCTCGGTGCCGAGCTTGGCGGGCACGAGCGGCGCCGCGCCGAGGAACACCTCGCCGGTCGAGCCGTCGAGGGTGAGCGTGTCGCCCTCCTTGATCTTCTTCTCCTGGCCGCCGCCGACGAACGACGCGGTCCGCCGGGCGGCGTCGACGCGCAGCGAGGTGCACGAGGTCACGCAGCACTTGCCCATGCCGCGCGCGACGACGGCGGCGTGGCTGGTCATGCCGCCGCGCGAGGTCAAGATGCCCGAGGCCGCCTTCATGCCGTGGATGTCCTCCGGCGACGTGTCGGTGCGAACGAGCAGCACGGTCTCGCCGCGCTGCGCCCATTCCTGGGCCTCGTTGGCGGTGAACACCACGCGGCCGATCGCAGCGCCGGGCGACGCCGGCAGGCCCTTGGCGATGGACGGCGGCCGCGCCTTGGGATCGATCGTGGGGTGGAGCACCTCGTCGAGCTTGGCCGGATCGATCCGCGCCACCGCCTCGTTGGGCGAGAGCTTGCCCTCGGTGACCAGGTCGACCGCGACCTTGACCATCGCGCGGCCGGTGCGCTTGCCGGCCCGGGTCTGCAGCATGAACAGCTGCCCGCTCTGGATCGTGAACTCGAGATCCTGCATGTCGCGGAAGTGGTCCTCGAGGAGCTTGGCGACGCGCGCCAGCTCGGCGTGCGCGGCCGGCAGCTTCTTGGCCAGGTCGGAGATCGGCTCGGGGGTGCGGATGCCGGCGACGACATCCTCGCCCTGCGCGTTGGTCAGGAACTCGCCGTAGAGCTCGGCGGTGCCGGTCGCCGGGTTGCGGGTGAACGCGACCCCGGTCGCGCAGTCGTCGCCGAGGTTGCCGAACACCATCGCCATGACGTTGCAGTCGGTGCCCCACTCGTCGGGAATGCCGTACTGCCGGCGATAAACGCAGGCGCGGTCGTTCATCCACGA
>DATIPJ010000625.1:0-4144 GCA_035472155.1 Kofleriaceae bacterium | reverse complement strand
CTGCACGACGGTTTCGGTCAGCTGCTCGCGGCGATCCAGCTCGGGCTGCGCGAGACACCGATCGACGTCGACGAGCTGGACGCGCTCGTCGGCGAAGCGCTGGAGTCGGTGCGCAGCCTCGCGCTCGAGCTCCGCTCGGCGATGCTGGACGATCTCGGGCTCGCCGCCGCGCTGCGCGCCTACGTGCGGCGGATCGTGCGCGAGACCGAGCTCGCGGTCGATCTGTGGGTCGATGACCTGCCCGTGCCCGCGGCGGTCGCGACCACCTGCTTCCGGATCGTCCAGGAGGCCGTGCTCAACATCGTGCGCCACGCGCGGGCCCGCCGCGTCGCGATCGAGGTCCGCGCCACCCCCGGCGCGCTCACGCTGACCGTGCAGGACGACGGTATCGGCTTCGACCCCGCGCAGCCGGGGCTCGGCGTCGTCGGCATGACCGAGCGCGCGGCCCTCGCCGGCGGCGAGATCGCGTTCGCGTCTGCGCCTGGCGCCGGCACGACGGTTCGCGCGCGGCTGCCGATCGGACGCGGCGCATGACGATCCGCATCGTGCTCGCCGACGACCACGCGCTGGTGCGCGCTGGCATCCGCGCGCTCATCGAGCGGGTCGCCGGGCTCGAGGTGGTGGCCGAGGCCGCCGACGGCCGCGAGGCGGTGGCGCTGGTCGCCGAGCACAAGCCCGAGGTCGCGCTGATCAACATCTCGATGCCCGAGCTCAACGGGCTGGAAGCGGCCGCGCAGATCGCGAGCGCGCACCCGCACACGCGCGTGGTGATGCTGTCGCTCCACGCCGACGAGGAGTACGTGCGTCGGGCGCTCTCGCGCGGGGCTTCGGGCTACCTGGTGAAGAGCGCGGATGCCGCGGAGCTCGAGCTCGCGATCCGCGCCGTCAACCGCGGCGACGTGTGGCTGAGCCCGTCGGTGTCGAGGTCGGTGGTGCGCTCGATGCTCGACAAGGCAGCGCCCGACGAGCCGTTCGAGATCCTCACGCCGCGCCAGCGCGAGGTCCTCCAGCTCGTCGCCGAGGGCAAGACCTCCAAGGAGATCGCGGATCGCCTCGGGCTGAGCGTCAAGACCGTCGAATCACACCGCGCGCAGCTGATGAAGCGACTCGGCGTGAGCAATGTCCCTGCGCTGGTACGCACAGCGATTCGTCTCGGGGTTGTGCCGCCAGCGCGCTAGGTGTTTTTGGTCGGGGATCTCCGGGATTTCCCGGATATCCGTTGGGCGTAGTCCTGGGTAGCTAACCTCTTGGTGGTCGAGTTGCAAAGGCTGTTTGTTGGGGGCGAGAGCACGCCATGAATCGACACCGCGTCCTGATCGCGGATGATCATGCCCTGGTCCGCGCGGGACTGCGCGCGCTGCTCGAGCGAATTCCCAACATCGAGGTCGTTGGCGAGGCGGAGCACGGCGCCGAGGCGGTCAAGCTGGCGGCGCAGCTCCGGCCCGACGTGGTGATGATGGACGTCTCGATGCCGATCCTCAATGGCATCGAAGCCACGCGGCGCACGGTCAAGCTCCGGCCGCGGCCACGCGTCCTCGTGCTGTCGATGCACGATGATACCGAGTATGTACGAAAGGCACTGAGCGCCGGCGCTTCGGGGTATTTGCTCAAGACCGCGCCGCGCCGCGAGCTCGAGCTCGCACTGGCCGCGGTGATCCGCGGCGAGATCTGGATCAGCCCCTCGATCGCGCGCTCGGTGGTGGAGGACATCGGCCGCCGGGCACCGCATCACGACGAGCTCACGCCGCGCCAGCGCGAGATCCTCCAGCTGATCGCCGAGGGCCACACCACCAAGCAGATCGCCAGACGGCTGCACATCGGCGTCAAGACCGTGGAGACCCATCGCGCACAGCTGATGGAGCGGCTCGACATCCACAATATCGCCGGGCTCGTCCGATATGCGATCCGCAGCGGCATCATCCGCGATAGCTAGCAATGATCTCGACCGAATCCGGGTTTTCCCTGATTCGGAATGTACCGATCGTTGGATATAGCCATAGGAATGGTGAATCACCACACCAGGGTGGTCGTGAGCATCCTCATCGTCGATGATCAGGCGATGGTGCGGCGGGGCATTCATGCGTTCCTCGCCGACGAGTTTCCGGGCGCAGTGATCGCGGAGGCGGCGACGACGGATGATGCACTGCGCCAGCTCGCCGCGCGATCGTGGTCGCTGGTCATCCTCGACGTCACGATGCCCGGCCGCGACGGTCTCGACACCGTGCCTCTGATCCACACCAGCGATCCGGACCTGCCGGTGCTGGTGCTCAGCGCCCATGCAGAGGAACAGCTCGCGATTCGCGCACTGCGCGCGGGCGCGATCGGCTACATCACCAAGGACTGCACAGCGGCAGAGCTGATCACGGCAGTGCACAAGTCGCTCGCCGGCGGCATGTACGTCACCGCGCGGCTCGCCGAGGTCCTCGCGCGCAACGTCAACGCGCGCGGGCGGCCGCCGCACGAGGCGCTCTCCGATCGCGAGTTCCAGGTGCTGTGCCTGCTCGCGGCGGGCAAGTCCGTGAAGCAGATCGGCGTGGAGCTCGCGCTGAGCGACAAGACGATCAGCACGTATCGCGCGCGCATCCTCGACAAGCTCGGCATGAGCTCGAACGCCGAGCTCGTTCGCTATGCGCTCAAGGCCAGGCTCGTCGACTAGTGTCCTGAGCACGTTTCAAATGTTCAGGTATTTTTGTTCGCGACAACTGCGATCGGCGGGCGTCATGCGCACGTGAGCTGCCTGGACGATTCGACCGTGGTCCGTTGGTTGGCCGGGGGGCTCGATGACGCGGTCCGCAGCCGCGTCGAGCGCGAGATCGGGCGCTGTGGCCAGTGCGCCGCGCTCGTCGCCGAGGTCGCGCGCGGTGGCTCCCTGCTGCAAATGGATGCGGGCGGCACACCGGGGCAGCGGGACGAGGCGGGCGGCCTCGACTGCGCCGACGACGAGCCGGGCGTCGCGCGCTACCTGATCGGCGCCGAGATCGCGCGCGGCGGCATGGGCGCGATCTTCGACGCGTTCGATCGCCGCCGGCTCGCGCGCTCGATCGCGATCAAGCGCCTGGCGCGCGATGACGCCGCGCTCGAGGGGCGCTTCGAGCGCGAGATCCGGATCACCGCGTCGCTGCAGCACCCGGGCATCGTGCCGGTCTACGACTCGGGCTCGCTGCCCGACGGACGGCCGTTCTACGCCATGCGCCACGTGCAGGGCGCGACGCTGGAGCAGGCGATCGCCGAGCACAGCGGTGACGGCGCGCGGCTCGGGCTGCTGGTCTCGGTGCTCGCCGCCGCGGAGGCGGTCGGCTATGCGCACGAGCGCGGCATCATCCACCGCGACCTCAAGCCGTCGAACATCCTGGTCGGCACGTTCGGCGAGACCGTGGTCATCGACTGGGGGCTGGCGCGCATCGACGGCAACGCGCTCGACGACGTGGTCGGCCCGGAGCCCACCGGCGATGCGCTGACCACGCGATGGGGCTCGGTGCTCGGCACGCCGCGCTACATGGCGCCCGAGCAGGCGCGGCGCGAACCGGCGACCCGGCGCAGCGACGTCTATGCGCTCGGCGCGATCCTCTATCACGCCCTCGCCGGGCGGCCGTCGATCGGCGGTGGCGATGTCGAGGCGATCCTCGAGCGGGTCGCGCGCGCCGAGGTCCGCCCGCTGGCCGAGCTCGCGCCCGAGCTGCCGGGCGACCTCATCGCGATCGTCGAGCGCGCCATGGCGACCGAGCCCGAGCAGCGCTACGCGAGCGCACGCGAGCTGGCCGCGGACCTGCGCAGGTTCCAGACGGGCCAGCTGGTGGGCGCGTACGCGTACTCGCGCGGCGACCTCGCGCGGCGCTTCGTACGCCGCCACCGCGCGGCCGTGGCGCTCGCCGCGCTGTTCGCGATCGTCGTCGGGGCCGGTGCTGCGGTCAGCGTGCGCCGGATCGTGATCGAGCGCGAGCCGGCCACGGTCGAGCGCGCGCGGGCCGAGCGAGAGCGCCACGGTGCCGAGGACATGGTGCAGTACCTGCTGCACGACCTGCGCGAGAAGCTCGCCACCGCCGGGCGGCTCGATGTGCTCTCGGGCGTGGCCGACCGCGTCGATGCCTACTACCTGGCCACCGAGGCCGGGCGCGCCGAGCTGCCCGAGCACGCCCGCGGCGAG
>DATIPJ010000624.1:0-21075 GCA_035472155.1 Kofleriaceae bacterium | reverse complement strand
AGATAGGCGAACGGTTCGGGCTCGTGCGCTACAGGCCGAAGCCGAAGTAATTGACGAGCTTGGTCTTCCGCTTGTCGGCGTACGCGGTCATCGGATACGCAACCCGGCTGCTGTTCACCCGGAACTGCATGGTGATACCGGGGGCGATGCCGTCCGCGAGCTCGCCCGGGATCGTGATCTCGTCGGGCGTATCGTTGACGGTCTTCAGGCCGGTGTCGTGGCAGTTCATGTAGTACTGCACGGTGCCATCCGATCGGATCTGGACGATGCGGTTGGTCGGCGTGCACGAGCTCGTCATCACCTGGTACGAGGAATGCTCGAACTTGACGTGCAGGCCGTCGGCCGCCTTGCGGACCGACTTGACGATGCCCTTCTCCTCGGTCGGAAACGTCGAGGCCGGACCAGGGCTCACCTCGCGCAGGACGTCCTGGTTTCCGGCGATCGACTGCAGGCCGTTGACCTCGACGGGGAACCGCTCGCGATCCGCCTTGATCTTGCCGAGCGCCTCCAGCCCGCCGTAGTAGGCCGCGATGCGGACCCCGCGGCTGCGCCGGCTCTCGGTGACCAGCTTGGTGGTCAGATCATGCGCCAGATCGGCGTTGCCGTGGAGCTTCATGCAGACCAGGAGACGATCGAACAGCAGGCCGGCGACCGGGTCGGACAGCGAGTCCTTCGCCTCGTTCTCGGAGGCGTGCGGAAGCTTTCGATACACGGCCAAGAAGTCCTTGCGCAGCGCGCCCTCGCAGCCGGCGCCCGCGCGCTTCGACGGCCCCAGGACCTTGTGCTCGAATGCGTTGGAGCGCGCGATCTCTGCCTTGTAGCGAGTCGCCGCCGCCGTGTACCCCTCGATCGCGCGTTGCGGCGCCTTGACGAGCAGCTCGTTCCACTCCGGGTCCTTGAGGCGCTTCTTCACCTGATCTTCGAACTTCGCGATGCCGATCCGCGCGCGACCGATCGACTCCTTCACGACGACGCGCGCATACAGGTTGCCCGCGTACGGCGAGGCCTCGAGCGCCTTGATCGCCGCCGCCGGCGACAGCGCGTGAAAATCCACCGCGTCCGTCACGTAGCTCAGGACCCGGTGGTCTGCGTTGGTCTCGTCGAACTGCACGCGCGTGCGAGCGAGGATCCATGACAGCCGGATCAGCTCGTCGGGGGCAACGTCGCTCTGATCGAGGAACGCCATGAGGTTGTCGGGCGGCGCGACCGACTCGCCCCACTGCGCGTAGCCGCCGGGACAGCCGAACAGAATCTGTCGGGCCTTCATGAACGCCCGGTCCTCGCCGACGTTCTCGTCGGACACCGTCAGGCCGCCGCACAGCTTCTCCTGGTCGGCCTTCCACGCGTCGGCGTCGATCCGCGCGGCGATCGACTCGACGGCGTCGGCCTCGCCGAGCCCGGTCAAGTTGATCCAGTCTTGCTCGATCATCGAGGCTGCGACCTGCATCTCGGGGGCCTTCGCCCACAGGCAGCTCAGCTCGGCCGCCTTGATCAAGCTCAGGAAGCCGTTCTTCTGCGCATTCTCGTACTCCACCGCCACCGCCCGCGGCCGATACTCATTGCGCTGAAGCTTGACGACGCGGCACCACGGGGCCGGTCGCACCGGCGCCTTGTCGCGGCCCGGGTCCGGCGCGAGGCCGGGCATCCGCTGCGCGATCTCCTCCATGGCGATGCGGACGTTGTTGTCGTCGCTACGCTTGGCTCGCTCCTCGGCGGATGGCTCGTCGTTCGCGCCCGACGAGCTCGCGCCGGACGAGCCCGAGTCCGCAGCGCTCGCGCCCGATGAGCTCGAGCTGGACGAGCTCGAGGAGCCGTGCAACGAGGCTGTCAGGGAATGCGTGGCCGAGCAGGCCATGGTTCCCGTTGCGATCGACGCAATCACCACCCGCGCGATCTTGGTCAGAAGTACCGATCGATCTCTCATCATCGTCATGCGTACGCTCCTGGAGCTTCACCACGGCAAAACGTGTGTGGCGTTATCCAGGAGAATGCCAGTTGGCGAATCGCATCGAGACAGGCAAGCGCCGGCAAATGATATTTTGATGCTGATAATCTGAGCTTCGAGACAGAATCCATAACGATGCTGCACGAGATGTGCGCTCGCCAAACATCATTACCGGTCGCGCTCGTACCGTGCGTCCTCGCCAGAAGCAGCATCGACACCTCGCCGTGGGTCGATGCTCGATCCGATCACGGCTCGGCGAGCAGGTCGGCTTCGGCGAGCCGATCCGCAGCGACCCGGATCGTCGCGAACGGCAGCTTCGCGCGCTCCGCGATCGCGACCAGGTCGTGCTGGCCGTCCGACAAGGTCAGCACCCACAGCATCGCCAGGTTGAGGTCCGGGATCGACGTGCCGCCGGTCGCGCGATAGAGCCCGCGCTTGCCCAGCTGCGGCTCGCCCTCGGGCGCCAGGTTCCGGTAGCGCCGATTGCCCTCGAGCACGTCGACGATGCCGCGCACCGCCGCGAGCGACTCGGCCAGCCGCTCGGGAGACACCAGGGCCAGGTCATCGGCCGACGTGTGGTACTCGGGGAACATGCCGTGGCGGCCGCGCATCAGCGAGCCGACCGGCGCGCGGAACCCCGGTGAGTTGTACTGACGCTCGTCGTAGCCGTACGGGAAGAAGCCGATCACCTGATCGCCCGGGTCGCGATCGCGCAGCACCAGCGCCGCCGCGCGGTCGATCTCGCGGTCGCCGGCGATCGTCTGCTTGTACGTGAACGGATGCGCGCTGCCCAGGCACGTGAGCGTCAGCCCGGCGCGGATCCGCGGCACCACATCGCGGTGCTGCGCCAGCCAGGTGATCGCGCCGATCGTCCCGGGCGCGAACACGAAGCGATACGTCCAGCGCCGCGAAGGCCGCGCCGCAAGCTCGCGCGCCAGCGCCGCGGCGACCGCGATCGAGCTCAGGTTGTCGTTGCACAGCGACGGATGGCAGACGTGCGTCGACAGGAGGACCTCGTCGGGCGACTCGCCGGGCAGGATCAGCTCGCCGTAGCTCAGGTGCCCCGGCGCCAGCGTTGCGTCGATGCAGACGTCGTAGACGCCGTCGGTCATCGCGTCGAGCTGGCGCTGACGCAGGCAGAACCCCCAGGTCTCGGCGTAGTACGACGTGCGGTACGGGATCCAGTCCGGAGATTCGGGCAGCGTGTGCAGGTGCGGCCGCAGCTCGGCGAGCGACATCCGCGCGCGCACCGGTACGCTGTAGTTGACCACGTGCAGGTTCGACGCGTGAAAGTCGAACACGCGCGCGCCGCTGGCGTCGGCGATCCACGCATCGCGGATGTTCCACTCGCGGGGCACCGTCCAGTCGAGCACCGGCGTGCCCGACGGTACCTCGGTCCGCATCAGCGGCGCGGGCAGCTGGCGCTCGATGCGCGCGAGGGTCTCGCGCACGCCGTCTCCGGTGATGCTGCGGCAGATCGGATACAGCTCCTCGACCAGCGCGTACATCCGCATGCCGGCCTCGGCATCGCCGGCGCCGTCGCCCGGCTCACGCATCGGACAACTCCGGATCCGCGTCGGGGTAGGTCGCGTCGCGCTCGGAGATCACCGCCGGGCGCGCCGGCCACGCGATCGCGAGCCGCGGGTCGTCCCAGCGCAGCCCGCGCGCGGCGTCGGGCACGTAGCGCGTGCCCATGCGATACGCGACCTCGGTGTTGTCGGCCAGCGTCAGAAAGCCGTGCGCGAACCCGGCCGGAATGTACAGCTGCGCTCCCGACGCGGGCGTCAGCTCGATCGCGCACCACTGCCAGCGCGTCGGCGAGCCCACGCGCAGATCGACCACGACGTCGAGGATCGCTCCCGCCGTGCAGCCCACGATCTTCACCTCGCCGTGCGGTACCGCCTGGTAGTGCATCCCGCGCAGCGTATGGCGTCGTACGTTGAACGACACGTTGCCTTGCGGAAAATCGGTATGCAGCCCGGCGCGCGCCAGCTCGTCGACGCAGAAGCTCCGCGCGAAGAACCCGCGCTCGTCGGTCCGGCGCTCGAGCTCGATTGCGAACACACCGCCGAGGCGCTGCTCCACGAAACGCACGCCCAACCTTACCCCGCCATGCGTGATAGCGTGCAGCCATGTCCGCGCCGACTTGCCGGTTCTGTAACACGCCCCTGGCCCACACCCTGTGCGACCTCGGCATGTCGCCCCTGTGCGAGAGCATCCTCGCCGCCGATCAGGTCAACCAGATGGAGCCGTTCTATCCGCTCAAGGTCTGGGTCTGCCACCAGTGCCTGCTCGTCCAGCTCGAGCAGTACGTCTCCGCCGAGCACATCTTCACCGAGTACGCCTACTTCTCCGCGTTCTCGACCAGCTGGCTCCAGCACGCCAAGGACTACGTCGCGATGATCACCGAGCGGCTGGGCCTGGGCGCGAGTAGCCAGGTCGTCGAGCTGGCGTCCAACGACGGCTACCTGCTGCAGTACTTCGTCGAGCGCGGCATCCCGGCCCTCGGCATCGAGCCGGCCGCCAACGTCGCGGAGGCCGCCCGCAAGCGCGGCGTCGAGACCCTGGTCAAGTTCTTCGGCCGCGAGCTGGGCGCCGAGCTCGCCCAGACCGGCAAGCGCGCCGACCTCGTGCTCGGCAACAACGTCCTCGCCCAGGTCCCCGATCTCAACTCGTTCGTCGCCGGCATTGCGCAGCTGCTGAAGCCGACCGGCACGGCGACCCTCGAGTTCCCGCACCTCCAGCGCCTCATCGAGGGCAACCAGTTCGACACCATCTACCACGAGCATTTCGGCTACTTCTCGCTGCTCGCGGTCGAGACCATCTTCGCCGCCCACGGCCTGACGATCTTCGACGTCGAGGAGCTGTGGACCCACGGCGGCTCGATCCGGATCTACGCCCGCCCGACCGCCGACGCGTCGCGCCCGGTCGGCGCGCGTGTCCTCGAGCTGCGCGCGCGCGAGGAGGGCCTCGGCTTCCGCGACATGGCCACCTACGCCGCCTTCGAGGACCGCGTGCGCGAGACCAAGCGGCGCATCCTCGAGCTCCTGATCGAAGCCAAGCGCGCCGGCAAGCGCATCGCCGGCTACGGCGCCCCCGGCAAGGGCAACACCCTGCTCAACTACTGCGGTATCCGCACTGACTTCATCGAGTTCACCGTCGATCGCAATCCGTACAAGCACGGCCGCTTCCTGCCGGGCACGCACATCCCGTGTTACGCCCCCGACAAGATCGACGCCGAGAAGCCCGACTACATCTTCATCCTGCCGTGGAACTTCAAGGACGAGATCCTGAAGCAGCTCGCCCACGCGCGCGCATGGGGCGCCAAGTTCATCGTCCCGATCCCCGAGCCGCAGATCCTCTAGATGATCCTCCGCCTCGCTCCCCGGACCAGCGGCGCGCCGCTCAAGCTGCTCCTCCTCGGGGCGCACGCCGACGACATCGAGATCGGCTGCGGCGGCACCGTGCTGCGCTTGCTCTCCGAGCACCCCGGCGCCGAGGTCCGCTACGTCGCGTTCGCCTCCACGCCCGAGCGCGCCGCCGAGGCCCGCGCGGCCGCCGCCGAGCTCACCGCCGGCGCCGCCCACACGACCGTCGAGCTCCACGACTTTCGCGACAGCTTCTTCCCCTGGGATCAGCCGGTGCGCCTCAAGGAGGCGATGGGCGCCCTCCGCAAGTCGTTCGACCCCGACGTCGTGTTCACCCATCGCCGCGAGGACCTCCACCAGGACCACGCGCTGATCGCACAGCTCACCTGGAACGCGTTTCGCGACCACCTCATCCTCGAGTACGAGATTCCCAAGTACGAGGGCGACCTCACGCCGCCCAACGTCTACGTGCCGCTCGACGACGCGACCGCGCACCGCAAAGTCAACCTCATTCTTCGTCACTACGCCTCCCAGGCCGGCAAGGGCTGGTTCCGCGGCGAGACCTTCGAAGCCGTGATGCGCCTGCGCGCGATCGAGTGCAACGCCCACGCAGGCTGGGCGGAGGCTTTTCACGGTCGCAAGATTCTGTTGTAGTGCTCGTCATGCGCGTGCTGGTCACGGGTCATCGCGGCTACATCGGCGTCGAGCTCGTTCCACTTCTCCGCAGGGAGGGGATCGACGTCGTCGGCCTCGACACCGGCTTCTTCGACGACAGCGACTTCCGGGCCCCGCCCGACGAGGTCCCCCTCCTCGACGTCGACCTGCGCGACGTCACCCCCGAGCATCTGCGCGGCTTCGACGCCGTCGTCCACCTGGGCGCCCTGTCGAACGATCCGCTCGGCGACCTCAACCCCAACCTCACCTACGACATCAACCTCCACGCCTCGGTGGGCCTCGCGCGCGCCGCCAAGACCGTCGGCGTCGGCCGCTACGTGTTCGCGTCGTCATGCAGCCTCTACGGCGCGGGCGCCGACGGCCACCTCACCGAGGACGCCGCCTTCAACCCGGTCACCCCGTACGGCGAGTCCAAGGTCCGCACCGAGCAGGAGGTCGGCAAGCTCGCCGACGCGAGCTTCGCCCCGGTCTACCTGCGCAACGCGACGGCCTACGGCGTCTCGCGCCGCCTGCGCGCCGACATCGTCGTCAATAACCTCGTCGGCTACGCCCTCACCACGGGCAAGGTCATGATGATGAGCGACGGCTCGCCCTGGCGCCCGCTGGTCCACATCGGCGACATCTCGCGCGCCGTCCTCGCCGCGCTCACCGCGCCCGCCGACGCCGTCCGCAACCAGGCCTTCAACATCGGCCGCACCCGCGAAAACTTCCGCATCCGCGAGGTCGCCGAGATGGTCGCCGAGGTCGTCCCCAACTGCGAGCTCAGCTTCGCCCCGGGCGCCTCCCCCGACGCCCGCAACTACCGCGTCGATTTCACCAAGGCGGAAACCTCGCTCCCCGGCTTCACGCCGCAGTGGACCCTGCGCGCCGGAATCGAGGAGCTCTACGCCGCCTACAAGTCGCACGGCATGACCGAGTCCGAATTTCTCGGGCCGCGCTACTACCGCCTCAAGGTCATCCGCGGCCGCATCGAGCGCGGCGAGCTCGACACCAACCTTCGCTGGACGCCCTAGCACCGAGGACGCGCCGCCTCAGCCACCCAGGCGAGCGATGCGTTCCTCGAGGCGAGTGATCCGTTCCTCGAGACTCTCCTGCTCATTCTGCTTTCGCGCTCGGGACGCCTGCGCGCGTTGCTTCTTGTCGTGGAGCCGAGCCAGGACCTGGGCACGCTGTTCCTGCGTCATCTGCGCCCACACACCGCCACTACGTTCGACCTCGTCTCGTGTGCGTTCGTCGGCCGCTGCCTGTTCGGCGGTGCGTGTATCGTCGGTGGTGAAGCGGATCGGCATGCTATTCGTCTTCGTGGATCAGGAAGTATGCGGTGATCGGAAACACTCGGTCGGGATCGAAGATGTCCCAGCGCCAGACCAAATATACCTCATGTCCGTCATCCGTCGCACCCACGCTCTCGTAGGAGTCGTCCGGCCGCACCCGTAGGTCCACTCGATCCACCCAGGCGCTCTCGAACTGCTCGGCGGTCACGCCGTGGCGCGAGGAGATATGATGCTCCTGGTAAGGACCCCAGAGGATCTCGGTCACAGCGCCGACCATACCTTGGTCCTGGCAAACGCTGCGTGGCGCCGCGACGGCCGCGCAGCATTTGCCGGGGATTCGCGGCCTGCTGCGGACCTGGGCGGGCATGCCCCTTGCGATAGGGCGGGGCGATGTCCGCATCGAGCGCCAGTGGGTCGAGCACGCTGCGCCGCGGGCGCCTGCTCCTTGCGCTGGCGGTGATCGCCGGCGGGCTCGTCGGCCTCGGCGGCTTCACGTTTCGCTACGCCGAGGGACTGTCGTACTTCTCGACCGATCCCAAGGCCTGCGCGAACTGCCACATCATGCAGCGGCAATACGATGGTTGGCAGAAGGCCAGTCATCATGGCGCGGCGACGTGCGTCGATTGCCATTTACCGCACACCTTCTTTGCCAAGTACCTCGCGAAGGCCAGCAATGGCTGGCATCACTCCAAGGGCTTCACGCTGCAAGACTTCGAGGAGCCGATCCGCATCAAGCCGCGGAATAGCTCCATCCTCCAGGACAACTGCCTGCGCTGCCATGAGCCCATGGTCCACGAGCTCGTCGCCGGCGCGCGCACCGATCGCGATGCCGTCGAGTGCGTGCACTGCCACGCCGGCGTCGGGCATGGCGACCGCGCAGGCCTCGGTGGCCCGCTGCGTGAAGACGAACGCCCGTGATGGAAGGAACCGCCGTGCCCACTGAACGCAAGCGCTCTCGCCACCTGGTGTACGCCGCGATCGGCGTCGCCGCCGCCGCCGCAGCCGCAGGCCTCGTCGCGCTGCTCGTCAACATCTTCGAGCGCAAGGCGGAAGGCCGCTCGCCCTACGTGCGCGTCGTCGACGTTGGCGAGGACGACACCGACCCCGCGATCTGGGGCAAGAACTGGCCCGCCCAATTCGACAGCTACAAGCGCACCGCGATCACCACGCGCACCCGCTTCGGCGGCCACGGTGGCAACGAGGCGATGCCCGAGGAGAAGATCGAGCGCGACCCGTGGCTCAAGCGCATGTTCCTCGGCTACGCATTCTCGATCGACTACCGCGACCGCCGCGGCCACGCCTACATGCTCGCCGACCAGGAGGCCACGCAGCGCCTCACCAAGCCGCAGTCCGGCTCGTGCCTGCACTGCCACGCTTCGATCATGCCGCTCTACCGCAAGCTCGGCGGCGGCGATCCGTTCAAGGGCCTCGACGAGACCTCCAGGCACAGCTACCAGGAGGTCAGCCTGATGCTGCACGAGGACGGCCAGGTCCACCCGGTCAGCTGCGTCGACTGCCACGACCCCAGGACCATGGCGCTGCGCGTGACCCGCCCCGGCTTCATCCGCGGCATCGAGGCGCTCGCCGCGTCCGACGCCGCCGTCCCCGCCTTCTCCTCCATCACCCAGTGGCGCGCGGGCGATCGCAAACAGCCCTACGACCCCAACGCCGACGGCAGCCGCAACGAGATGCGGTCGTTTGTGTGCGGCCAGTGCCACGTCGAGTACTACTGCTCGTCCAAGATGCCGCTCACTTTCCCGTGGGCCAGAGGCCTCCAGGTCGAGCAGATCGAAGCCTTCTGGGACGCCACCAGGTTCCCCGACGGCACCCCGTTCTACGACTACGAGCACGCAGAGACCGGCGCCCACGTCCTCAAGGCGCAGCACCCCGAGTTCGAGCTATGGAACCAGGGCGTCCACGCGCGCAGCGGCGTCTCGTGTGCCGACTGCCATATGCCGTACATGCGCGAGGGCGCCACCAAGATCAGCGACCACTGGGTCCGCAGCCCACTGCTCAACATCAACCGCGCCTGCCAGACCTGCCACCGCTTCGCCGAGTCCGAGCTCCTCGCGCGTGTTGACGCCATCCAGCAACGCAACCACGACCTCCTCGAGCGCGGCGGCGTCGCCCTCACCGGCCTGCTCGACGCCCTCATCGCCGCCAGGTCCAACGGCGCCACGGCCGATCAGCTCGCCGCCGCGCGCCAGCTCCAGCGCCGCGCCCAGTGGCGCCTCGACTTCATCGCCGCCGAAAACAGCATGGGCTTCCACGCTCCCCAGGAGGCCGCGCGCATCCTCGGAGAAGCCATCGACTACGCCCGCCAGGGCCAGATCTCTGCCATGACCGCCACCGACGCCATCCTCATCCCTGGCACCTCGGCGCCATCCGCTGCACCGGCACCGGCCGCACCACCAGCACGTGCCCCGGCCGCGCCAACCGCCGCACCGGCACCGGCCGCACCACCTGCAACTGCGAAACCCGCACGCGCGATGCCGGCACCTCCGGCGCACTGACGACAACCCAGGTTCTGCGAGGAGCGGCGCTCAACGGAACCTCGTGTGCCTGGCGAGCGGTTGGAATACAGTCCATGTGTGCAGCCGGTACGCAGGTGGGCCGCGCGCGTCATCGCCATTGCGTGCGCGTGTGCGACGGTGCGGTTCGCCGTGCCCTGGTGGTGCGGCCGCGATGCTGCTGCGTGGTACCGCGGCGACGCGGCGCTGCAGGATCAGCTCGCGAACGAGCTCGTCGCCTTCGAGGCCGACGACGATGCGCGCGCGCCGAGCCCGGCCGGCGATCGTTTCACCGGCGAGTGGGCGCTGGTCACCCACCAGATGGTCGCGCTCGGTCTCGCGCAGATCTGCCTCGCGCGCCCCGAGCGCGCCGCGGCGCTCGCACCGGTCGTGACGCGGGCGGCGGCCAAGACGTTTCGCCCAGAGATGCGCGACTTCGGCACCAAGGCGTGGACCGGCGAGGATGCCATGGAGAGCCTGGACAGCGACCACGGCCACGCCTACCTGGCATGGGCCGCGCTCGCCGTCGGCATGGCGCGCCTGGTCGATCCGGCGTTTCCGGCCGCGCTCGCGGCGCAGCACGACGCGCTGATCGCCGCCTACGAGCGCCGCATGCTCGCCTCCGCCACCGGCCTCATCGAGACCTATCCCCGCGAGGCGTACCCCACCGACGTCGCTGCGGTCGCCGCGGCGATCGCCATCCACACGCGCGCCACCCAGGTCTCGCACCGCGAGGTCTTGCGCCACTGGGCCGATCGCATCCGCACGCGCCAGATCGATCCGGCGACCGGCCTGATCCTCCAGCGCATGGACGCCGTCACCGGCGCGCCCCACGACGTGCCGCGCGCATCCGGTACCGCAGTCGCCGCCTACTTCGCCGGCTTCGCCGACCGCGACGTCGCGCGCCAGCTCGCCCAGGGCCTGCTCGGCCAGCTGCGCACGCGGTTTGATTTCGCCGGTATTCGCGAATACCCGGCCGACGGCCCCGCCAGCGACGGCACCGGCGACATCGATAGCGGCCCGGTCCTCCTCGGCATCGGCGTCTCCGCCACCGGCTTCGCCCTCGCCCCCGTGCGGACATTCAGCGACGAGCCGACCTTCACCGCCCTCTACCGCACAGTCGATCTATTCGGCCTCCCAGCCCTCGACCGCGACCGCCGCCGATTCGCCATCGGCGGCCCGATCGGCAACGCCATCCTGCTCGCCCTCCTCACCTCCGGCCCCGAGGTCGCCCCGTGACCAAGCGGCGCAAACACAAGCGGCGTCATACCCACCCGAACGGGACCAAGCCGCGAGTCACGGAAGGGCGCAAGACTGAGTCCGTCGACTCTGCGCCGCGAGACCCGGAGCTGCGCAACACCGGCCGGCGCGAGCCAGAACCGCGCGACGCTGAGCCACGCGACACTGCGCCGACCGAGATCGAGCCGCGCGCGACCGAGCAGCGAGTGAGCGTGTCAGGCGGGACCGCGCCCACCGAGTTCGAGCCGCGCCTGACCGAGCCGCGAGCGAGCGTGTCACGCCAGACTGCGCCGGTCGAGATCAAGCCGCGCGTGACCGTGTCAGGCGAGACCGCGCCAGGCGAGACCTCGCCACGCGAGACCGAGCCGCGCTCCGCGAGCAGGCCGAGCAAGCGAAGCATCGCAACGCGACCGCGCAGGCGCTTGTGGCGCGAGCTGGCGCCTTTCGTCGGTCCTGCCGCCGTGGTGGCGGTCTACGCGGTGGTTCGCCTCGCATATCTGCAGCTCTCGGACAGCGATGGCGTGCTGACACCGAACGGCTCCCTCGACGGAGCCATCGCGGCGCTCGCGCTGGCGACGTTCCTGCTGCGCATGCTCGCCCTCATCGTCGTGCCGTTCGTCGTCGTGTACCGGCTGGTCGTGCGCATTCTCGGCCCTCGCGCGCGCCGCGCAGCGGTGCCGGCGCGCGACGCGGGCGAGCCGTAGCTCCAGGCTGGCCACGTTAGCTGACTGGTGGAACGACCGCGAGGTCATGCATGGGTGATGGAAGCTTCCGGCGTGTACTGGAAGCCGATGCGGGCATGTGCTCGAAGGACCTCGCGCCAACTGCCGAAATTCCGGATTCCCGTCGAGGACTTTAGCGCGATGTGATCGGCATTGGCCTTGGGCCGCCTTAGCCCTTGTCCTGGCTCAGCACCTCGGGCTCGAGGTGCGCGACGCCGCGGACGTCGACCAGGGAGCGCACGTAGAACGTCTTCGCCGGGCTCAGCGTGTCGTAGTTGCGCTGGATATCGTAGCGATAGACGTACACGCCGATGTGATAGGTCCCCGGCGCCAGGTGCAGCCGGAGGGCGAACTTCACCGTGAACTTCTCGCCCGCCGCCAGGTTTACCGTCTCCGCGCCCAGCCGCTGCGTCGATGTGTTGAACACCTCGTACATCTCTTCGTCGCGCGCCTCGATGACCACGGCCAGCCGCTCGGCCGCGCGCCGCGCCGTGACCTCGACCTCGGCGATCATGCGCTGGCCTGCGTCGAACTGCACGGCATCGGCGCCCGCCTCGTCGCGCAGCGCGACCTGCGAGACGTAGACGTCCTTGGTTGCGTCGTTCGCAGCGCCCTCGGTCCCGCGCTCCATGTATGCCTTGATCACCTCGGTCGCCGGCCCGAGCGCCGTGACTGTGCCGTGATCGAGCAGCATGCCGCGCTTGCAGAGGTCGGCCACCGCCCGCAGGTTGTGGGATACGAACACCACCGTCGTGCCGCCCTTCATCACCTGCCGCATCTTCTCGACGCTCTTGCGCTGGAATACGAAGTCGCCCACCGACAGCACCTCGTCGACGACCAGCACATCGGGCTCGACGTGCGCCGCGACCGCGAACCCGAGCCGCGCGTACATCCCCGACGAGTAGCGCTTCACCGGCGTGTCCAGGAAGTCCGCCAGCTCCGAGAACTCGACGATCGCGTCGAACTTGCTCCGGATCTCGGCGCGCGTCATTCCGAGGATCGTCCCGTTCAAGTAGATGTTGTCGCGCCCGGTCAGATCCGGGTGAAACCCGGCGCCGACCTCGATGAGGGCCGACAGGCGGCCCTTGACCATCAGCTCGCCGGACGTCGGCACCAGGATGCCGCACAGATGCTTGAGGAGGGTGCTCTTGCCCGCGCCGTTGTGTCCGATGATGCCGAACGCCTCGCCGCGCTCGACCTGGAAGTTGACGTCCTTGAGCGCCCAGAACTCGCTCTTGTCGAGGCCGCCGTTGATCACGCCCCTGGCCGCGCGCCGCGCCAGCGCCGGCACCAGGTCGCGCAGCGACGTGTACAGCTCTCCCTTGCGGAACTTCTTGTGAAGGTGCCTGGCCTCGAGGACGATCTGCGACATCTACACGCTCTCTGCAAACTTGGGCTCGAGCCGCAAGAAGATCGCGGGCGTCACGAGCAAGAGCCCGACGGCCCACACGGCCGCGTACGCCGTCCACATGGCATCCGGCGCGTGGCCCTGCACGATCACCGCGTCGAGCCCCTCGAGGATGGGCGCCACCGGGTTCAGCAGCAGCAGCTTCGCGCGCTCGCCGAACAGCGCCACCGAGTAAAACACCGGCGTGAAGAAGATCGCGAACGTGAGCACGACCTCGACGAGGTACTTCACGTCCCGGAAGAACAGATTTGCCGCCGACAGCAGCAGCGCCAGCCCGACCACCTGCGCCACCAGGAGCGCCAGCAGCACCGGCACCCACAGCAGGTACACCGTCGCGTGCACCGGCGCGAACAGCACCAGCAAGAAGATCACCAGCGAGGCGATCGCGAAGTCGAAGAGCTGGGACATCACCGACGACAGCGGGAACACCGCGCGCGGAAACGCGATCTTCGTCACCAGGACGTAGTTGCCCGACAGGCTCTGCGTCGAGAACCGCAGCGACGCCACGAAGAACGCCCACGGCGCCGCCTTGATCGCCACCGGCAGCACGTCGGTGAACACCACCGCCTTGCCCGACATCTGCGCCATGGCGATCTTCACGACCACGCCCGCCGACGTGATCAGGAGCGGCATCAAGATCGCCCACAGAAAGCCCATGATCGATTGCTTGTACTTCACCGTGATGTCGCGCCGGCTCAGCATGTAGAGCAGGTCGCGGTGGCGGCTGAGCTGGCGGAGCATCGCGATCATCGCTGCCCCCTCGACCGTGTCATCGCCATCCTAGCTCTTGCCCGCCGGGCACCACGGCGCGTTCCCCGATCCCCACAGCTCCTCCAGATCCTGGCGGTCCTTGAACGTGTCCATGTTGCGCCAGAAGCCGTCGAACGGGTACGCCAGGAGCTCGCGCTTGGCCATCAGCCGATCGAACGGCTCGAGCACCAGGTCCTCGCCCTCGTGCATGTGGTCGAAGATCGCGCGCTTGAACGCAAAGAATCCGCCGTTGATCCGCACCACCGAGCGCCCCACCGCCTCCAGCTTCTCGACATGGTCGTCGGCGTCCGCCTTCACGATGTGAAACGTGTGCGGCGCCGGCACCGAACAGAACGTGGCGATCTTGTCGCGGCTGCGGAAGTACTCGAGGTACGTGTCGAGGTTCAGATCGCTCAGCCCATCGCTGTAGTTCGCCAGGAACGTCTCCTCGCCGTCCAGGTGCTGCCGCACCGCGCGCAGGCGCTCGCCGATGCTCGCCTTGAGCCCGGTCTCGACGAAGGTGATCCGCCAGTCCGCGATGTCGCGCCGGAGCAGCTCGATCTGCTTGCCGCCGTCCGACAGCACGAAGTCATTCGACACCGTCTCGTCGTACTTGAGGAAGTACTCCTTGATCGCCAGCCCGCGATACCCGAGGCAGAGGATGAAGTCCTTGTGCCCGTACCGCGCATAGTAGCTCATCAAGTGCCACATGATCGGTCGCGGGCCGATCGGTACCAGCGGCTTGGGGAGCTGATCCGAGTAGTCGCGGAGGCGCATCCCCATCCCGCCGCAGAAGAGCACGACCTTCATGTACTCGTCTCCCGGCGCACGTTCCGACGAACTGTACCCTGTAGCCCCGATCACAATCCAACCCATCGCCCGGATTTTCGACTAATGTTCCTCGCAATGGCCTCAGCGCGCACCCACTGGCGACTCTCCGCCGCACGCGCGGCCCACCTCGCCCTCGCTGTCGCCCTGGGCGCCATCGTCGTCGCCGCCCTCGGCCTCGGTGCGTGCTCGGGCTCTCCTGGCGCCACGGGCGACGACGGCGGCGGCGGCGGCGGCGACGGTGGTGGCGGCGGCGGCGACGGCGGTACGATTCCCGATGGCGGCCTCACCCTCCCCGACGGCGGCGGGCCCCCACCCGCGAGCCTGTTCCCGCTCGCCGTGTCCGCCGACCGCGCCTCGCTCGTCGCGCACGATGGCACGCCGTTCCTTCTCCACGGCGAGGCCGCCTGGTCGCTCATCGCGCAGCTCTCCACCTCGGGCGCGATGCAGTACCTCGCCGACCGCCGCACGCGCGGCGTCAACGCCGTCATCGCCAACCTCATCGAGCACCAGTACGCCGACCGCGCGCCCGCCAACGCCGCGGGCGACGCCCCGTTCACCGCCGCGGGAGACTTCACCAAGCCCAACGAGAAGTACTTCGCCCACGCCGATCAGGTCATCGACATCGCTGCGGCCCAGGGCATCGCTGTCCTCCTGGTCCCCGCCTATCTGGGCTTCGACGGAGGTGGCGAGGGCTGGTACTCCGATATGTCCGCCCTGACCGCGCAGCAGTGCCGCACCTACGGCGACTTCGTCGGCCGGCGCTACGCCAGCAAGTCCAACATCGTCTGGGTCTGGGGCGGCGACTACACCCCGCCGACGGGCGACGCGGGCGAGACCTGCCTCAAGGCGATCCGCGACGGCATCCTCGCCGCCGCCCCGGCCGGCACGCTCTCCACGGGCCACTGGTCGCCCGAGTCGACCTCGCGCGACGAGGCCGCGTTCGTCGACACGATCGATCTCGTGGGCGTCTACACCTATCTCGACATCCTCGCCCCCTGCCGCGCCGCGCGCGATCCCGGCGGCGCAACCCCGCGCAAGCCGACCTTCCTCGTCGAGACCTGCTACGAGAACGAGACCATCCGCAGCTGCGCCGATACCACCGCCGAGGTCCGCCGCCGCCAGTGGTGGGGCCTCCTCGGCTGCGGCGCGGGCGAGATCTCCGGCAACACCCCGATCTGGCGCTTCTCCTCCGGCTGGCCGCAAGCCCTGGCCTCGCCGGTCTCCAGCAGCCAGGTCCGCCTGACCACCATCGCCCATTCCATCCGCTGGCAGGCCCTCGCGCTGGACGACGATCTCGTCACCTCCGATCGCGGCAACGGCTACACCGAGATCGCCGCTGCGCGCACCACCGACGCCGGCTCTGCGCAGGCGCTGATCTACATGCCACCGGGCGCCGCAGCGTCGGTCACCGTCGACCTGAGCCGCCTCGGCGCGTCCGTCACGGCCACCTGGGAGGATCCTTCCGCCGTGCGCTCCATGCCTGCGGGCACCGCCCTCTCGGGCAGCCACACGTTCGCCAGGCCGGGCAAGAACGCCGGCGGCGACACCGACTGGGTGCTCATCCTCACCGCGCCTTGAGCCACGAAGCAAAGGTGGCAGGCCAAACCGCGAGTCCCACGGGTGCGGCGATCGGGACTGCCGTCAGTTGCAGTACTCCGGCTCGGAGCAGAGGCACCTGCAGCTCTCGACGCAGTAGTCCTCCGTGCCGCACGAGGCGAGACACCGGCGAACGCAGGCGATGTCATTCGGGGTGGTCTCACCCGGGGCCGACGGGTCGAGTGTGTCGCCGCTCGCCGCGGCCGGCGTGCTGACAGCTTCTCGGGTTTGCGAGCCGACTGGAACGGATTCCACGGCGCAGGCGACGAGGAACATGGTTGCCAGGCTCAAGAGCCAACGAGATCGACGCATAGAACCGCCTTTCGATGTCGAGTCGCGCAGTGCGCAGGAGTCGCGCATTGCGCATCAGCGAGACGGTATTTGTCCAATCCATTGTTGGCAATATCGCTAATCAGCACTGCTGTGCCGCCAAACGATGCATATCACTCCGGATCGAGAGCGCGACCGCGATTGCGCTGTGGCCTGGCCACTCGTCGCTCAGCGAGCGGACGGCGGTAACGGCGAGCCGGTGGGGCCACCGCTCGTGGTCGCGGCGCTCACGGTCGCCGGCTCGACGAGCAAGAGCCAGGGGCCGGCCGGGGGCGAGGTGAGCTTGATGGCCTTGGTGGCGTCGTGGGTTCCGGCATCTCGGTAGGTGCCCTCGGCGGGATCGAACCAGCGTGCGGTTCGCTGGCTCGGCGACGCGGCGCCCGAGGTACCACTGGAGAGGGCGGCCGGAGAGGGCGCGACCGTGAGGGTGCGTGGGCCGGTGTCGACGAAAGCGAGGACCGTGCCCGACGGGCCGCGGGCGATCGCGACGTTGTCACCCGAGACCAGAGCGCCGGTGAAGTCAGGGGTGAGCGGGCGCAGGTTGCGGTCGGCGACGAGCCTGGCCAGGTGCTGCATGGCGCGTGAGCCGGGGGAATCGAGAGCGGCCGGCCAGCCCGAGTCGAAGAGCCAGATCGGGCGGTTGCCGAACATGTGGCCCGCGGCGCCCGAGAGGAGCGTGCGGTACGCCTGCGAGAGGATGCAGGTGGGGGAGGCCTTCTCGCCTTCGTAGGTGCCCTCGATGAAGAGGGTGGGGATGGTGCGGCGGCGAGTGGCGTCGCGCTGGAGCGCACGGCCGTGGCCCTCGCAATCGGAGTAGGTGGTGTTGAGGTCGAGCCAGGGCCGGTCGTAGTCGTCGAGGGCGGAGTGATAGCGAGTGCTGTGGGCCGCGTGGAGGTGGCTGGTGTCGCCCTCGCGGATGCCGGCGACGAGGGCGTCGACCTCCTTGCGCGCGGCCATCGGCGGGGTATCGCCGCCCTCGAGCCAGATGAGGTTGGGCTGGTTGCGGTAGCGGGCGCCGAGGAAGCGGCCGTAGGCGCGCATCTTGTCGGGGCCGCTGCGGCGGACCTCGACGTACCAGCCCTCGTCTTCGCCTTTGAAGCCGAGGTAGGCCGGTGCGAGGAGGACGACCATGCCCGCGTCGGCGGCGCGCGCGAGGACGCGATCGGCGTGGGCGAAGTAGGGCTCGCTCGGGGTGGAGAAGTCGCCCGGGGTGGTGAAGGGGCCGTCGCCCGCGAGGTTCGCGGGCGGGTGATCGGCGTACTTGTGCTCGACGAGGTTGACGACGAGTGCGTTGATGCCGCGCGCGCGGCGGTCGGCGAGGTAGCGATCGAGGCCGGCGTCGTCGAGGCGGACGATGAGCGACCACGCGGCCTCCCCGGTGAGCCAGACGGGTGCGCCGGCAGCGTCGACGAGGCACGCACCCGCGCGCGCGAGGGGAAAGCGCAGGGGACGCGCGCTCATGGCAGCACCGGTGGCGCCCGCGGGGGAAGCGGCGGTGCAGGCGGGTACGGACGTGTTCGCGCGCGCGCTGCAGGCGGTGGCGAGGAGCCCGACCAGAATCCAGTACGTGGCGCGCACGCGCTACATGGTGACATGTTACACGACGATGGTGAGGTCTCTGCGCGTCGCGTTCGTGAGTCCGAGCGGGCTGGGCAACCTCGGGGACGCGGCGATCATCGACTCGTTCGTGGCGGGGATCCGACGGCGGCAGCCCGGCGCGGAGATCGTCGGGTTCACGCTGAACCCGGCGGATACCGAGGTGCGCCACGGCGTGGATGCGTACACGTGCGGCGCGTTTTCGCTGCCGCACTACACGATTCGCCGCGCACCGCGCATGACGCCTGCGGCGGCAGCGGCGTCGAGCGCGGGGGCTCCCGGCGAGGACGCCGGCGACGAGGGGGACGAGGCGGTGCCGCCGCTGCGTCGGTTGCGTCGGGCGGTGGCGGCGATTCCGGGGGCGCGGCAGGGCCGGCGCGCGGTGTCGATGGCGGTGGCGGAGGTGCGGCATCGCCGCGAGGTGGCGGCGCGGCTCGAGGGGTTCGATCATGTCGTGGCGTCGGGCGGCGGACAGCTGGACGAGTTCTGGGGTGGCCCGTTCGGGCATCCGTACACGCTGTATCGGTTCAGCCGCGCGGCGCGGCGGGCGGGGGCCCAGTTTGCGGTGCTGAGCGTCGGGACGGGCACGCTGGCGACGCCGCTCGGGCGGCGGTTCGTGCGGCGCGCGCTGGAGAGCGCGAGCTATCGATCGTTTCGCGACGCGCGGTCGCGCGAGCTGGCGGCGCCGGCGGGGGCGGTGGAGAGCGACCTCGTGGTGCCGGATCTGGCGTATGGGCTACCGGTGGCCGAGGAGGTGCGGCCGGCGCGCGGCCGGCGGCTGATCGGCGTGGCGCCGATGTGCTATGCGGACCCGCGGGTGTGGCCGCGGCCAGATGCGGAGCGGTACGGGAGGCATCTGTCGACGATGGCGGCGATCGCAGCGCGCGCGGTGCGCGACGGCCACGAGGTGGCGATGTTCGGGACGGATCGGCCCGATGCGGCGCCGGTGGAGGAGTGCCATGCGCTCGCGGTGGCGCAGCTGACGGGCGACGAGCGCGCCCGGCTGCGCGTGCACCCGCTGGACAGCGTGGGCCCGTTGATGGCGCTGCTGGGATCGTGCGATGCGGTGGTGGCGGCGCGGTTTCACGGGGTGCTGCTCGCGCACGTCGTGGGGTGCCCGGTGATCGCGGTATCGCACGAGCGCAAGGTGGCGACGCTGATGTCGGAGCTGGGGCACGAGGCGTACTGCGCGCCGATCGACGAGCTGGATCCGGCGGCGGCGAGCGCGCGACTGGCTGAGGTGCTCGCGGACCGCGATGCGATCAGTGCGCACATCCGCGAGGTGGCCGCGGAGTATCGCCGCCGGGTCGACGCCCAGTTCGACCGCGTGTTTGGAGCGCCGCGATGACGACCGCAGGGGCGACGGCCCGGGTCAGCGTGGTGACGCCGTTCTACAACACGGCGCCGTACCTGGCGGAGTGCATCGAGAGCGTGCTGGCGCAGAGCCATGGCGACTTCGAGTACGTGCTCGTGGATAACCATAGCGACGACGGCGGCGGCGAGATCGCAGCGCGCTACGCCGCGCGCGATGGCCGGATCCGCGTGGCCCGGCCGCCGACCTTCCTCGCGCAGGTGCCGAACTACAACTTTGCGCTCGGGCAGATCGCGGCGGACACGCGCTACGTGAAGATGGTGCAGGCAGATGACACGATCTTTCCGCGCTGTCTGGCGGACATGATCGCGCTCGCCGAGGCGCACCCGACGATCGGGGTGGTGAGCGCGTACCGGATGTTCGGCGCGGAGGTGCAGCCCAGCGGACTGGCGCACACGCGGACGTTCATGACCGGCCGCGAGGCGTGCCGCGTGGTGCTCAAGGACGGCATCTACCTGTTCGGCTCTCCGACGACGGTGATGTTCCGCGGCGACCTGGTGCGCCGGCGGGTGCCGTTCTACGCCGAGGGGCGATTCTTCGAGGACGCGGAGGTCTGCTTCGACCTGCTCGGCGAGCACGACTTCGGCTTCGTGCACCAGGTGCTGACGTTCACGCGCACGCAGAACGACTCGCTGTGGTCGGGGATGCGGGCGTACAACGGCTGGCTCCTGGCGCGCCGCAACCAGCTGGCGCAGTACGGCCGGCGGGTGCTCGCGCCCGAGGAGCTCGAGCCGCTGTGGCGCGCGCGCGAGCGGCACTATCGCAGCTTCCTCGCCGAGGCATGGCTGCTCGGTGCCGACGAGGGATTCTGGAAGTTCCACGAGAAGGGGCTCGCGACGGTGGGCGATGTGATCGACCGCGGCGCGCTGCTGCGCGATGCAGCACGGGTGGTCGCCGGGGCCGCGCTGTCGCCGCGCCGGCTGGCGGACCTGCTTCGCCGGCGCAAGCGGGGCGCCGACGCAAAGCCCTCCGGCAAATAGCGCCTCGACGGGGGCGTAACAACCGGATTTCCATGCGAAGTCGAAATACCCGCCGGTGGACCGCTTGCGAGCAGCGACGGGCTCGATCAAGGTGACCGACGTGCGGGGGGACGCGCCGATGTGGATCGCATGCGCGTCCCAGCCGCGCTCGATGCCGAAGCGGAGAGCACCATGTTAGTCCGGCTGCTGTTCCAGTTCCTGCGCCCGTACGCGCGCCAGCTCGCGGCCGTGGTCGTGTTTCAGGTGATCGGCACGACCGCGTCGCTGTACCTGCCGAACCTGTACGCGGGGATCATCGACCGCGGCGTCGCGGTCGGCGACACCGGATACATCCTGTCGACCGGCGCGATCATGCTGGCGTTCACCGCGGTGCAGGTGGTGTGCGCGGTATGCGGCGTGTACTTCGGCGCCAGGGCGGCGATGGCGTATGGCCGCGACCTGCGCGCGGCGATCTTTCACCAGGTGGGCGAGCTGTCGGC
>DATIPJ010000623.1:0-2048 GCA_035472155.1 Kofleriaceae bacterium | reverse complement strand
GACGAACGCCAAGCCCGAGACCGCGATCACGCCGACGCGCGCGGAGAATTACGCCGACTGGTACCTCGAGGTCATCAAGGCCGCTGACCTCGCCGAGACCTCGCAGGTCAAGGGCTGCATGGTGATCAAGCCGTGGGGCTATGCGCTGTGGGAGCACATCCAGCGCGGGCTCGACGGCATGTTCAAGGCCACCGGCCACGTCAACGCGTACTTCCCGCTGTTCATCCCGCTGTCGCTGCTCGAGAAGGAGGCCGCGCACGTCGAGGGCTTCGCCAAGGAGTGCGCGGTGGTGACTCACCATCGCCTCGAGGCGCGCAATGGCAAGCTCGTGCCGGTCGGCGAGCTCGAGGAGCCGCTGATCGTCCGGCCGACGTCGGAGACGATCATCGGCGAGAGCTTCGCGCGCTGGGTCCAGAGCTATCGCGATCTGCCGCTGCTGATCAACCAGTGGGCGAACGTCGTGCGCTGGGAGATGCGGACCCGCATGTTCCTGCGCACGGCGGAGTTCCTCTGGCAGGAGGGCCACACCGCGCACGCCACCGAGGCCGAGGCGGTCGACGAGACGATGAAGATGCTCGGGGTGTACGCCGAGTTCGCCGAGAAGTGGGCGGCGCTGCCGGTGATCCAGGGCGAGAAGACCGAGGGCGAGCGGTTCCCGGGCGCGGTGCGGACCTACTGCATCGAGGCGATGATGCAGGACCACAAGGCGCTGCAGGCCGGCACGTCGCACTTCCTCGGGCAGAACTTCGCCAGGGCGTCGGGCATCCAGTTCCAGGACGACAAGGGCGCAGTCGCCCACGCGTGGACCACGTCGTGGGGGATGTCGACCCGCATGGTCGGCGCGATGATCATGACGCACGCCGACGACGACGGCATGGTGTGCCCGCCGCGCATCGCGCCGCAGCAGGTCGTGATCATCCCGGTGATCCAGAAGCCCGAGGTCCGCGAGCAGGTGCTCGCCTGGTGCACCGAGCTCAAGCGCGACCTCGAGGCCCAGAGCTACGCCGGCAGCCCCGTGCGCGTGCACCTCGACGCACGCGACATCCAGGGGTCGAAGAAGGTGTGGGAGTGGATCAAGAAGGGCGCGCCGATCCGCCTCGAGATCGGGCCCAAGGACATCGAGAAGGGCTCGGTGTTCATGGGACGCCGCGACAAGAAGCCCCGGGACAAGCAGTCGGTGGCGCGCGGCGAGTTCGTCGCCGGCGTCGCGGCGATGCTGCAGGACATCCAGGACGCGCTGTACAACCGCGCGGCCGCGTTCCGCACCGAGCACACGCGCGAGATCGACTCCAAGGACGAGTTCTACGCGTGGTTCACGGCGCCGCCGACCAAGAACGCGAATGACCCCACGCCGATCCACGGCGGGTTCGCGATGACGCACTTCAACGGCGACCCCAAGCTCGAGGCCACGATCAAGGACGAGCTCGGCGTCACGGTGCGCTGCATCCCGCTCGCGCCCGGCGTCGCGGGCACCTGTCCGTTCACCGGACAGCCCAGCCAGAAGCGCGTGGTCTGGGCGAAGTCGTACTGAGGCGCCCGGAGGCGGCGACCGCGTACGGACCGCCGGGGAAACACGGCCGACCGCTGGTATCACGTACGGGCGGAGGTGACGCGGACGCCCGGCGCGGCGCACGATGTCATTTGGACGTCTACGTCGACGGTCACCTCTCCGCGGCCGGCCTGACGCCGAAGGGAGGCGCGATCACGGGCGTCATGGTGGTCAGATTCCCGAGCCCAGGCACGATCTACGTGGACAACCTGTACGGCGCGCCGATCCGGGGCTCGACGTGGGTCTCGATCGATACGCCCGTTCCGGCGACCGGCGCCGTCACCGGCACGGTGCCGATCAACGTGAGCGCTTCCACCGACGTCACCGGTCACCCGCGACCAGATGGCGGTGTTCCTGCTCCTCACCAAGGAGGGCGCCAGCTACAGCCCGCCGCCGGCGACCGGCATCTTCGCCGATGTGCCTGCCACCAGCCCGTTCGCGAAGTGGATCGAGGAGCTGTACCGCCGCCACATCACCGGCGGCTGCGCGGTCAACCCAC
>DATIPJ010000622.1:0-2809 GCA_035472155.1 Kofleriaceae bacterium | reverse complement strand
ACCTCGCACAGGTCCTGGGTGACGATGACGTCCGGCGCGAGCCCGGCGAGCCGCGCATCGTCGACGGCGTAGATGCTCAGCGCATCGCGGATGACCTCGCGCACCGCGGCATCGATCGCGCGGCTCGACCCGCCGACGTCGATGCGCGCCCGGGTCAGCACCGTGCGGCCGCGCACCGCCTCGGGAAAATCGCACTCGTGCGAGATGCCGACCAGGTGATCGGCCGCCCCGAGGGCGCACACGATCTCGGTCGCCGACGGCAAGAGCGACACGATGCGGAGGGGGGCAGGGGCGGGCACGCGGCGACAATATCGAGACCCGCGGCGATTCGGTACACTAGGCGCATGGCGACGATCATCGGCGGTATCGGCACGTCGCATGTGCCCACGATCGGCTTGGCCTTCGACCGCGGAAAACAGGCGGACCCCGACTGGATGCCGCTGTTCGAGGGCTTCAAGCCTGTGGCCAGCTGGCTCGCGGAGCACAAGCCCGACGTGCTCCTGTTCTGCTTCAACGACCACGCGACCACGTTCTTCTTCGATCACTATCCGACGTTCGCGCTCGGGGTCAGCGAGCGCTACGCGATCGCCGACGAGGGCGTCGGCCCGCGCAAGATCCCGCCGCTGCGCGGCCACGCGGCGCTCGCCCGCCACCTCGCGCGCTCGCTGGTCGCCGACGAGTTCGACCTGACGATCTTCCAGGACCTGCCGCTCGACCACGGGCTGCACTCGCCGCTCACGATGATGTGGCCGAGCCAGCCCGACTGGCCGGGCGCGGTGATCCCGCTGGTCGTCAACGTGCTGCAGCACCCGCTGCCCACGCCGCGCCGGTGCTTCAAGCTCGGCCTCGCGCTGCGCAAGGCGATCCTGGCCTACCCCGAGGACCTCAAGGTCGCCATCGTCGGCACGGGCGGGCTGTCGCACCAGCTGATCGGCGACCGCGCCGGCTTCAACAACGAGCCCTGGGATCGCGAGTTCCTCGAGCTGATCGAGCGCGACCCCGAGCGGCTGGCTGCGATGACGATCGACGACTTCATGCGGCTCGGCGGCAACGAGGGCGCCGAGATCATCATGTGGCTCGTGATGCGCGGCGCGCTCAGCCCCACCGTCACCAAGGTCCACGACAGCTATTACCTGCCGATGACCACCGCGATGGCGGTCGCGCTGTTCGAGGTGCACGATCGATGACGGCCTACGTATTCGACCTCGAGCGCAGCGCGCGCGGCCTGCGCATCAACCGCTTCCTGCACGCGTTCGCCGCCGCGTCGATCCGCACGCGGTTCGCCGAGGATCCCGAGGCCGCGATGGGCGAGGCCGGCCTCGACGAGCACGAGCGCGACATGGTCCGCCGCCGCGACTGGCGCGCGCTCATGGATCACGGCGCGAGCTTCTTCTGCCTCGAAAAGTTTGCACGCGCGACCGGCGTCTCCAACCCCGACATGGTCGCGGCGTTCCGCGGCGAGTCGCTCGAGGACTTTCTCAAGACGCGCCGCGTCCCGGGCGCTCGCTGATCGCGGGCCTTACTGTGGCGTCGGAGCGGGCGGCTGCGCGGCCGGCGCGGTGGTCGGCGGCGGCGCCTGGCCCGGCGGCGCGGACTGCAGCTCGAGCAACTTGCGCTCGGCATCGGTCGCGCGCTTCTCCGCCTCGTCGGCGCGGCGCCTGGCGTCTTCGAGCTCCTGCTCCTCCTTGGACTTCTCCTTGGCCTTTTCCTTCTCCTGCTTCCTGACCAGGTTCATCTGGAACGTGAGCAGCACCGTGTTCTGTACCTGCACCAGCTCCTTGCCGGCGGGGAATAGCTGCGGATCGCGGATGATCGCCAGGCTGTACACCACCGAGAGCCACGAGCTCATCGCGTACGTCAGGTTGCCCTCGAACGCGATGCGGGTCAGCGACGTGGCGCTGCGGTCAAACTTGTCGTTGTTGACGAACGGCAGCAGCAGCGCGATGCCGGCCTTGTAGTTGGCCTTCGCCTTGTCGAGCTTGCCGATCGCACCGACGAACGCCTCGGCGCCGAGCTGGTGCACGTCCGACAGCTCCAGGAGCTCGACCTCCGGCGTCATCGAATCGTCCTTGGCGACCCGCACGCCTTCGGCGAACGTGTGGCGGCCGCCGACGCCGAGCCGCAACGCCAGGCTGAATTCGTCCTTGCGCACGGCGTCGGCAAACCCGCCCACGGCCTCGGTGATCGTGAACGGCGAGAACGCCCCCGCGAGCCGCTGCGAGAACGCGTTCGTGTTGAGCGGCGTCGGCGTGTCCCCGGTGATATCGACCCACGACGTCGGTGTGCCGCGCACGTCGGTCGTCGACAGCACCGACGTCGACAGGCTCAGCCGGCCGTACGCGCCGAGGTACTTGGTGACGAAGTAGTTGTACAGCCCCTCGAGCTTGACGTTGTCGTTGGTCTTGACGAAGCGCTCGACCACCGGCGTGCGCGCGAAGCCCTCGTTCACTGTCAGCGTCAGACGCAGGAGGTGCTCGTCCTTGACGTAGTCGGCGCCGCTCAGGAGCCCGAGCCCGAACAGCGTCGAGAAGCCATCGACCTGGCCGATCACGCTCGAGTTGTCGACCAGGCTGACCGTCGACGTGAACCCGAGGAACGGGTTCCAGCCCTGGATGTCCTTGTCCTCGGCGCCCTTGTTCGCGTCGGCCGGGACGATCTGGTTTTGCGCGTGCGCCGTCGTGCCGGCGAGCGCGCTCGCCAGCACCCCCACCATCGTGAATGCCCGCATGAACCGGTTGTGCCCTCTCTGGGTCAAGGAGTCCATGGACCCGGCGGAAATGTCACGCCGACGGTAGAAATATGATCGCCG
>DATIPJ010000621.1:0-4943 GCA_035472155.1 Kofleriaceae bacterium | reverse complement strand
GCGAGCGTGCGCGCGGCGATCGCGTCGATCAGGCGCACCGCCTCGTCGAGCCCGTCCTCGTCGAGGTCGCCGATCGCCTCGGCGACGAATCGATCGCGATCCTTCCAGTGCGCGTCGAGCGGGTCGCGCTTCGCCGGCGCGAGCTCGATCAACACCTGGCGGCGATCCGCCTCGTGCCGCGTCCGCTGCACCCAGCCCGCGCGCTCGAGCCGGTCGATCAGGCCGGTCACCGCACCGGTCGTGATCGCCATCGCCTCGGCGATCCGCCCCGCGGCAACTGGCCCCGCGGTATCGAGCAGGACGAGCGCGTCGAAGTCGGTCGCGCCCACCCCGAGTCGCTCCGCCGCGGCCAGCCGGAGCCGGCGATCCGCGTCGGTGACACGCGCCAGCGCCATCGCAAGCGTGTGAATTCGTTCTCGTTTACGGACTGCGGTCATATTTCAACCTGGCATCTCTTGACGCTTATATCTTAGTTACTAAGATACTTCTCAACAAGCCATTCAACTGGACGCGCATCACGGTACCTCGTGAAACCGCGTCCGCCAAGGAAACCACCATGACGATCCACGAGACCACCGACCATCCCTCCGCTCACCCGTACCGCGGCCCGTTCGACGGGTTCCCGTTCGAGTCCGAGGAGCTGCGCGTGCCGTACAGCGGTCAGACCCGCATGCGGCTCACCCTGTCCTCTGGCCTGGCTCACGGCCGCATCGTGATCGACCCTGCCGCCCAGGACCTGATCGCGGTCCAGTGCGGCGACGGTCCGCCGCCGCGGCTCCGCGTGGTCGCCGGCGAGATCGCGCTGAGCTGGCGCGTGTCGTTCGGCGACTGGCTGCTCGACGCGTTCCGGCCAGGCAACCATGACGTGGCGATCGTCCTGCATCCAGCCGTCGAGTGGACGCTCTCGATCCGCGGCGGCCTGGCGGATTTCGGGCTCGACCTGTCCGCGGGGACGGTCGCGCGCATCGACATCCATGGGGGCTGCAGCGACGTGCAGCTCGAGCTGCCGCAGCCCAAGGCGACGGTGCCGATCCGCATCGCGGGCGGCGTGAGCCAGCTCATCGTGCAGCGCCCGGGCGAGACCGGTGTCGCGCTCGCCACCTCGGGAGGCATCGCGGCGCTGCGGCTCGACGAGCAGCAGTTCGGTGCGATCGGCGGCTCGGCCCGGCTCGAGACCCGCAACCACGTGCCCGGCGCGCCGCGCTACGAGCTGCAGATCCACGGTGGCGCGGCCGACCTCGCGATCGAGCCTCGCGAGCTCTCGCGCTGAACCGGCTCACGATCCGAGCGCCGCCGCGAGCTCGCCGAGGCTCGCGAACATGCGCTCGGCGTCCGCGAACGAGCCATGCCTCGCGAGCGGCGAAGGAACCACCCAGCACCGAAGGCCGGCGGCGCAGGCTGCACGCAGGCCACGCTCGGAGTCCTCGATCACGAGGCACTCGTCCGCAGAGAGGCCGAGTCGAGCCAGTGCCGTGAGGTACGGATCCGGGTCGGGCTTGGCCCGCGCGTAGTCGCCGTGGCACAGGACGAGCTCGAAATGATCCAGGAGCTGCGTCGATCGGTGAATCAGCTGGAAGTGCTCGCGCTGCGAGCTCGTGACGATCGCCATGCGATACCGGCTCGCGAGCACAGCCACGGCTTGCTCGACGCCCTCGAACAGCAGCGAGCCCACCTCCAGCAGCTGCGCGTACCGGGCGTCGCGCGCCGAGCGCAGGGCATCGATCTGCGTTTCGTCGAGCCCGCGCTCGCGCGCGAGATGGAACGCGCCGCGGCCCTCGCGCAGGAAGAGCTGCAGGTACAGCGCTTCGTCGAGGTCGACGGCGACGGTCGCGAGCACCTCGCGCGTCGCCTGGAAGTACAGCCCTTCGGTATCGACGAGCACGCCGTCGTTGTCCCAGAGCAGCGCAGTGGGGCGAGCTGGCACCGGCGCATGCTATCGCGCCAGCGGGTCGGCGTGTCGCGCGCCTACGGCGTGAACTGGGCCGTCGCGGCATCGGCGAACGCGGCCGCCAGCCCGTTCACGAACGGCGCACTGGCGAACGGGTTGCCATAGTGCTCGCCGCGGGAATGAACCGAGCGACGCGCGGCGCCTCGGCGAAGACGCCGCGCTGCTGCGCGCCGGCAGCGCCTCGATGAACAGCGGGTGCTGAAACGACAATGACGGCTGTGCCCACCGATGCTGTGTACTGCGGAACCCGATCGCGCCGGGTCACGCGGGTGATCGAGAGCCCATCACGCGCTCCCGATCCTCGCCGACCGCCATTGAACCGCGGATCCCTCCCGAGCGTCCGTCGCTCGGTCCGCTCAGTTCGGCTCGCGGTCCTCGATCCGGAACCAGAGCACGCGCGGCGTGCTGCACTGGCGGCACGCGACATCGACCCGGCGCAGCCCGGGCGTCGGCCGCGTGTGCTCGTGGATCCGATACGTGCCGCCGCAGTGCGGGCACGCCATCGCCGCTGCTCGGCCCTCGATCACGGCGGCCGAGGCCACCGCGATCGCGTGGTGCGGCGACCCACCCGGGGATAGCGCCGCGAGCCGCTCGCGCGCCTGCTCGCGCTCGAGCGCGACCTGCACGAGGTGCTCCGAACCGGCGCGCGACTTCCACATACGATCAGGGTAGAGCGCGCGCGTGCGCCCGGCAGCCTGGTCGATCGGCCAGGAATGCGCGGCGTCGTCGACGCCAGCCTCAGCGGTCGTGGTCGGTGGACACGCTCACCGCCTTCCAGCGCGCGTCCTCCGCCGAGCGATCGGCGATGGCCGCGGCGGCGCCGTGCACCGCGTCGCTGCCCAGGAGCAGGCGGACCGGCGGCTGCTTCTCCTCGGCGAGCCGCAGGATCACTTGCGCGACCTTGGCCGGATCGCCGCCCGCGCCGTCGGGCCTGCCGAAGATCGAGGTGATGACCGCGGTGACGGTGGCTTCGTAGTCGGGCGCGATCGGCGCGTCCAGCATCGACACGCCGAACATGTCGGTACGCATCCCGCCCGGCTCGACGCACGTGACGCGAATCCCGAGCGGCGCCACCTCGCGCGCAAGCACCTCGCTGAAGCCGCCGACCGCCCACTTCGCCGCCTGGTACGCACCGAGGCCAGGCGTGGCGCGTCGGCCGCCGATCGACGAGATCTGGATGATGTGACCGTCGCGCTGCGCGTGCATGACGGGCAGCGCTGCCCGGGTGACGTTGTAGACGCCGAAGAAGTTGATCTCGACCTGGCGGCGGAACTCCGCCTCGGAGAGGTCTTCGATCGAGTTGGCCTTGATGTGACCGGCGTTGTTCACCACGACATCGAGACGGCCAAACGCCGATGTCGCGGCCGCGATCGCGGCCCGCGCCGCTGCCGCGTCGGTGACGTCGAGGGCCACCGTGCGCAGCCGATCGCTCGGCGTCAGAAACGCCAGATCGCCCGCGTCACGGGCGGTCGCGACCAGGTGATGACCTGCGGCGAGGACCGCCTGGGAAAGCGCGCGACCGAGGCCGCGCGAACAGCCGGTGATGAGCCAGACCTTGGACATGGGAACCTCGCGGTCGCTGTGTGGACGCACCATGTCCGACGCCGTCACCGTCGGCAATCAGATCGCGGCAGGGCGCGTCAGGTAGCTCGTGACCAGCGCCGCCACCGTCATGGACGTGGCGCGCGACCTCGCCCCTCGCCGCCCGCGGTCGCCGCGCGCCGCGCTCGATCATCCCTGCCGTCGGCCGAGCGCACACTCCGCTGACACCGTGCCTCATGCGGATCTGCGGACCACGAGCAGCGCGTGCCCACAGGTGGCAATGATCTCGGGGCGGCGGCAGAGCGCGCGCGCGAGGCGCTCGACTTCCGCCCGCGCCGCCGGTTCGAGGCGCGCCACGTGATGGGCGCGGTCGTTGGTGATCGATCTCAGCGAGAGCATGTCGTCGATCTGAAAGCCCGCGGCCGCGAACAGCTCCTCGATCTCACTCGGATGCGGGTAGTAACCTTCCTGGAAGCCGGAAGTCGTCGGGTTCAAGAAGGCGCCGGTGTCGGCGGCGGCCCGCAGGGTCGCGTCCGGAACCTGGGCGGGCCTGTTCGCTGCGCGGTCGATCAGCGCGATGACACCGGCGAGCCGCGGGATGAATGCGATGAAGGCCTGGCCGTGCGGCGCGAGCACGCGGCGAATCTCGGCCGTCGCCTGCCGTCGCTCCGCCTCGGCGACCAGGTGATAGAACGGGCCGAAGGCCAGGACGGCGTCAAACGACTGGTCTGCGTAGCGCCCGAGGTCCGCCGCGTGGACGATGTCGAACGCTTCGAGCGTGACCGCGGCCTCGGCGACCCGCTGCCGCGCGACCTCGACGAGCGCGGGCGACAGATCGGCGAGCACCACGCGATGGCCGCGCTTCGCGAGCTCGATCGCATAGCGGCCCGGGCCGCCGCCGAGGTCGAGCACGCGCGCGCCCGGCGGGAGCTTGTCGGCCAGGATCTCGAGCGCGTGGGTGAGCTCGCGCGCCCCCTCGGGCGAATCGAGGCGTCCCCATTCGTCAAACGATGCGTAGTACGCGCGGATCTTGTCGAGGTTGCTCTCCACGATGTCGTCGCTGCGCGGCGGCGGCTCGTCGCCCGTAGGCCCATCCTGCCTGACCGTGCACCGCGCTGCAAAGCCCGTGATCGCGTCAGGCGCGCGGCGCGCTGGCGTCGGGCGCTGTGGCCGGTGTCTCGGCGCCGGCGCGTCCCGGTGCCGCGTCGCGCTTCGCAACCCCGCGCCTCGCGTCCCAGCGACCGGGATCGACATGGCGCTCGCGATCGTCGAGGAGGATCACGGCCGCACCCTCGCCGATGCGATCGCGGCGTACCTGGTCCTCTACGTGCGCCGTCCGGGCTTTCAGTCGCAATTCTCGGCGGCGCTGGTCGCCCAGACCGAGTCCTCGGACCCGCTCGGCGCGGCGATCGCATGGGCCCGCGCCCACCTCGACGAGGCCGACGTCGAGCGC
>DATIPJ010000620.1:0-12868 GCA_035472155.1 Kofleriaceae bacterium | reverse complement strand
GGCGATGTCGGCGTGCACAGCGTCGTCGGCGAGGGCAGCACGTTCTTCGCGATCCTGCCGCGCGAGACCCGGTCCACCGTGCCGGCGCGGAGCGCGGCCGAGGTCGTCGTCGCCGCGGCCGACGCGCCCACGATCCTGGTCGTGGAGGACGAGCTCCTGGATCGCGACCAGCTCGTGACCGTGCTGTCCGCGGCAGGCTATTCGGTGGAAGCCGTCGCGACAGGGAACGAGGCGATCGCACGCTGCCAGTCGCACGCCTACGCCGCGGTGACCCTCGATCTGCTGCTGCCGGACATGACGGGGCTCGACGTGCTGCAGCGGCTGCGCGAGGGGCCGAACAGCAACGTCCCGGTCATCGTCATCACGGTCGTCGCCGAGCCGGGGGCGGTCGCCGGGTTCGCGGTGCACGACGTGCTCGCCAAGCCGCTGGTCGAGCCGGCGCTCCTCGAGTCCCTCCGGCGCGCCGACCTCAAGCCCAACGACAAGCGCTCGGTCGTGCTCGTCGTGGACGACGACCCGGCGTCGCTCAAGGTGATGGCCGCCACGCTCGGTCGGCTCGGCTATCTCGCGGTGTGCGAGCAGGATCCGGTGCGCGGGTTGCGCGCGGCCACCGAGGATCCGCCGTCGGCGATCGTGCTCGATCTCCTCATGCCGGGAATGACCGGGCTCGAATTCCTCGAGCAGTTTCGCACCACCGACGCGGCGCGCAGCGTCCCGGTGATCGTGTGGACGAGCAAGGATCTCGCAGCCGACGAGCTGGCCCAGCTTCGCCGCTCGGCGCACGCCGTGGTGTCCAAGGGTCACGAAGGCAATGCGCGGGTGCTCGCCGAGCTGACCTCGTCCATGCATGTGCGTGGCGCGAGGCCCGTGTGACGGCCGATTCGCTGCAGACGCTCGTGGTCGATGACACTCCGGTCAACGTCAAGCTGGTCACCGCGCTGCTCAAGGCCAACGGCTTCGCCGTGACGGTCGCGACCACGGGCGAGGAAGCGCTCGATCTGGTGAAGACCACCGGGTTCGGGCTCATGCTGCTCGACCTCCGGCTCCCGGGGATCGATGGCCTCACGGTCGCCCGGACGGTCCGTTCCAGCTTGCCTCACCCGCAACCCGTGATTGTCGCGGTGACCGCGAGCGCGATGAAGACCGATGTCGCGGCGGCGCTCGAGGCCGGCTGCGATGCGTTCGTCAGCAAACCGATCAATACGCGCACGCTGATCCCGCTCTTGCGCGACCTGGTGGCGCGAGGCAGACGATGAGCGCGACGATCGTGCTGGTCGAGGACAACCCGATCACCAGCAAGCTGGTGCGGCACACGCTCGAGGCTGAGAATCACGACGTCCAGGTCGCGTTCGACGGTGCGAGCGGAGTCGAGCTTGTCCGGTCGCGGCGACCCTCGCTGATCCTGCTCGATCTGCTGCTGCCCGACGGCGATGGCTTCGAGCTGTTTCACCGGCTGCGCGCGCTGCCCAGCGCCGCGGACGTGCCGATCCTCGCGCTGTCGGGGATCCTGTCCCCCGAGGACGGGGCGCGACTGGCGAAGGCGGGCTTCGACGACGTCATCAGCAAGCCGATCGAGCCGGCGCGCCTGCTTCAGATCGTCAAGGCCTACCTGCCTCCGGCCGACGCGAGCCCGGTGCGCCCCGCGGCGACCGCCGGCGTTGCCAGGACGGTGGTCCTCGCCGACGACGATGCCGTGCAGCGAAAGCTCGTCGCGCTGCGGCTCCGGCGGGCCGGCTTCCTCGTCACCACGGCGGCGGACGGGCAGGAGGCCTTCGACCGCGCCCGAACGGTCCGACCGTACGCGATCGTCTCGGACGTGCTGATGCCGCGGCTCGATGGCTTCGGCCTGTGCCTCGCCGTGCGCAACGATCCGGTCCTTGCGACGACGCCGGTGGTGTTGATCAGCAACAGCTACCTCGACTCCGAGGACAAGGCCCTCGCGCGTCGCTCGGGCGCCGACGAGCTGCTCGTGCGGACCCCGGAGCTTCACGACGTCATCGCAGTGCTGCACAGCGATCTCGGCGCGAGGCGCACGGCGGAGTCCGGACCGCCGAGCCTCGACCCCGCGATCGAGCACGATCGTCTGTGTCGCGCGCTGAAACAGCTCGAGCGTCAGGTCGCCCAGCAAGCGGGCCTCACGCAGCGCTGCTCGCTGCTGTCTGCCGAGGTCTCGGTGCTGAGCGGGATCTCGGAAGCGGTGGCGGCGGAGCACGACATCGAGGGCGCTCTGCAGCAGGTCCTCGCGACGTGCTTCGACGCGGGCGGCGTCGCACTCGGGGCACTCTACCTGAGCGGCGCTGAAGGCATGCGCGGGATCGCGTTCGGCGCTCTCGAGCGCTGCCCGAGCGAGGAGCTCGCGGCGTTCTTCGGCCACGGCGAGCTGCTGGACCGCGCGATCGCGACGCAGACGGCGATCCACATCCCCTCGAAGCTCTTCCCCGAGGACCGCTACCGCGCGCTGCTCGAGCGCACTGCTGCGCGGTCGCTGATGATCGCGCCGCTCGGCCACAAGGGACAGCCGCTCGGCGCGCTGGTGACGATGTCCGCGTCGCTCGACGCGCTGCCGGTGGACCGGGTCGCGTTCGCGCAGGCGGTGGCGGGCCAGGTCAGCCTCGCCGTCGCGCTCGCCCGATCGTTCCAGGCCAAGGACGCCTCCGAGCGCTCGGCACGCGCGAATGCGACGGTCCTGCGCTCGATCCTCGACAGCATGGCCGAAGGGGTCCTGGTCAGCGACGAGCACGGCAGGGTGACCCACGCGAACCCGGCAGCCTCGGTGATCCTGGGCATGTCGCCCGATGCGCTCCCCGCCGCGGTGATCGACTGCCCGGAGGTCCCGCTGGCGCGTGCGCTGCGAGGTGAGTCGATCGACGGCGTCGAGACCTGTCTGCACGACCGCGGCGGCCCCGACGGTACGTGGCTCAGCGCGAGCGCGCGCCCGCTCGTCGACGAGTCGAACACCGTCCACGGCGCGGTCGCGGTGTTTCGCGACGTGACGGCCGAGAAGGCCGCGAACGCGCGAATGCTGGTGAGCGAGCGCATGGCGACGCTCGGCACGCTGGCGGCGGGCGTCGGCCACGAGATCAACAATCCACTCATGGCTGCGCTCGGCAACCTGGACATGGCGCTCAATGACGTTCGCAAGCTTCGCCGCGAGCTCGGCGACCGCGTCGAGCTCGGCGACATCGCGGAGGTGCTGGGCGATGCGCGCGAGGCCACCGAGCGGGTCCGCAACATCGTGCGCGACCTCAAGGTGTTCTCGCGCAGCGACCGGGAGACGCGCGGCCCCGTGCACGTCGAGCAGGCGATCGAGTCTTCGATCCGGATGGTGTGGAATGCGATCCGGTTCCGCGCGGCGCTCGTTCGCGACTTCCAGCCGGTGCCCGCCGTGTATGCGAACGAATCTCGACTCGGTCAGGTGGTCATGAACCTGATCATGAATGCCGCGCAGGCGATCCCGGAAGGTCGCGCGTCGGAGAACGAGATCCGGATCGCCACATCGCTCGATGGCGACGGCCGGGTCCGGATCGCGATCTCCGATACTGGATCCGGAATGTCGCCCGAGGTCGCGGCGCAGATCTTCACGCCATTCTTCACGACAAAGCCGATCGGCGTCGGCACCGGCCTCGGTCTGGCGATCTGTCAACAGCTGGTGACCGCGGCCGGCGGTGAGATCCTCGTCGACACCAAGCTCGGCGTCGGCACGACCTTCGCGGTGGTCCTGCCGGCGATGCCCGGGGAGGCGTGCGTCGACAAGCCACCGGCCCCAGAGGATGCGGCGCCGTGTCGCCGCGGCCGGATCCTCATCGTCGATGACGAGCTGATCGTGACCACCACGATCCGCCGAGCGCTCGCCAAGGACCACGATGTCACCGGCCTCATCGATCCCCTGGAGGCCGTGCGCCAGATCGGCAACGGGCAATCGTTCGACGTCATCCTGTGCGACCTGATGATGCCGACGGTGTCGGGCATGGAGCTCTACGAGACGCTCGCGAAGCTCGCACCCGACCAGGCATCGCGGATGATCTTCATCACCGGGGGCGTGTTCACGGACCAGGGGCGGGCGTTCCTCGACGCCACCCGGAATCCCTGTGTCGAGAAGCCGGTCAATCTCGACGAGCTCCGCGCGCTCGTAGCGTCGCGGATTCGCATGACCGATCATTGGGAGAGAGCATGATCGATCTGGAATCCAGGCCCGAGTCCACGGCAGTACGCGACCTGGATGACCTCGTCACGGGCATCCAGGGCCACGCCTGCCACCTCGAGGATAGTCACGACCTTTCGGACACGCGGCGGCAGCGCGCGACCGAGATCCGGATCGCCGCCGAGCGTGCGACCCAGCTGACGAGACAGTTGCTGGCCCAGCCGGCGAGCGACGCCGCCGAGATCCGAGACGCCGTCCTGGCAGCGGCCTCGAACGCGCCTCCGATGCGGGTGTCGGAGCCTGGCCTGCCGTCGAGCGTGCTCGTGGTCGACGACGATTCCACGCTGCGCCGGATGCTGACGCGGTTGCTCAAGCGCGCGGGGTTCGACGTCGTGGACGTCGAGACCGGCCGTCGCGCACTCGCGGCGCTCGAATCGAAGCGCTTCGATGTCATCGTCAGCGACATTCACATGCCGGATGGTGACGGGCTCGAGCTGCTGCGCTCGGTCCGGCGCATCGACCTCGATATCCCGGTGATCCTGATGAGCGGCAAGCCAGACGTCGAGTCCGCGGCGACCGCGCTCGAGCTGGGCGCGTTTCGCTACCTCACCAAGCCGCTCGCCTCCGACGAGGTCGAGAGGCTCGTCCGCACGGCGGCGCGCGCCCATGCGCTCGCCCGGGTCCGGCGCGAGGCGATGGCGCTCGTCGGCGGCGAACCGGGCGCCGCCGACCGCGCCGGGCTCGAGGTTCGCTTCGAGCAGGCGATCGAGAAGCTCTGGATGGTGTTCCAGCCGATCGTCGAGACGCGCAGCGGGGCGCTGTTCGGCGTCGAGGCGCTCATGCGCTCGAGCGAGCCCTCGATCCCTGGCCCGGCGGCACTGCTCGATGTCGCGACGCAGCTCAAGCGCCTGCCGATGCTCGGGCGGCGTACACGCAGTCTCGCGGGCACGGCCGTGACGGCGCGCGACGACATCCAGTCGCTGTTCGTGAATCTCCACCCCGACGACCTGCTCGACGTCCACCTCATCGACGACTCGGCACCACTCACCCAGATCGCGTCGCGGGTCGTCCTCGAGGTCACCGAGCGCGAGGCGCTGCTGACCACGCCCGCGCTGATCGCGCGCCTCGAGCGACTTCGCGAGCTCGGGTTCCGGCTCGCCGTCGACGACATCGGCGCAGGCTACTCGGGGCTGACGAGCTTCACCGACCTCACACCGGAGATCGTGAAGCTCGACATGGCGCTGGTTCGCTCGATCCACGTGAGCACGGTGAAGCAACGGACCGTCGAAGCGCTGTGCAGGCTGTGTCACGAGATGGGGACGCTCGTGGTGGGGGAGGGTGTGGAGACCGCCGCCGAGCGCGACTGTCTCCACGCGATCGGGTGCGACCTGCTCCAGGGGTACTTGATCGGCCGGCCGTCGAGCGAGCTGCCGGCGCTGAAATGACCTGGCGGCGGCAGCCGCGTCACCGCGACTTGCTGGCTTCGGTGGTCTGCCCGAACACGCCCAGGTTCGCGCGCGCGCCGTTGGGCGCTGGCTCGTTCGCGGCGCTCGCCGCGGGGTCGGCCCGGTCGAGCGCGGGGCTGGAGACGTTGTCGGGAATCCACGTGCCGTGGCTGAAGTGTCCGGCGGTCGACTTCTCATGGTAGTCGTTCGTCGCCTCGTCGACAAAATCGACAGAGGCGGGCTCGAACACTCCCGCGCCGATCGTGCATGACGGCGTGCCGCCGCACGAGCCCTGCACGATGCTGTAGCTCACCGAGATCGAGCACGTCGGATCTCCGGACAGCGGCTCGTTGCCGTTGTTCCAGAAGATCGAGTTCGTGAACGTCGCGCTCGAATTCGACTCGAGGTACACGCCGCCGCCGCGCGACTCCGACACCGTTCCATCTTCGCCAAGATTGTTGTTCGCGATCGTCAGATGATCGGCAACGAGTCGCGAGCCTTCGCCGCCGACCAGCCCGTCGACATAGAGTGCTGCGCCACGCGCGACGCCGTTCTCTTGGATCGATCGGTTGCGGTACAGCAGATCATGCGACATCGTGGCGCTCGCGCCGTCGTCGATGAACACGGCGCCACCGACGCTCGCGAGATTGTCGGTGAACACGTTGTAGGCGAAATCTGCCTTCGCCGGCGCGGCGCCCGGCTTGTAGACGACGACGGCGCCGCCCCAGCCGTAGCCGACGCTCTTGCCGATCTCGTTGCTGCGAAACGTCGTCCTGACGATCCGTGCGGTCATCGGGCCGAGATACAGCGCGCCGCCGTGGTCGGAGTGACCGATGTTGCGCTCGAAGAGGCTACCTTCGATCGCGAGCGTCGCGGCAACTCCTTGGTGCGCGATCGCCGCGCCCTTCTCGCCGCGGTTGTCGCGGAACACCGTACGCGAGATCTGCACGCTCGCATTGTCGATGAACGCTCCGCCGCCGATCACGTCGGGTGCGCCGTTGTCGGCGAACACCGAGTTTGCGATCGTGTACATGGCGTTCACGGATACGTCGGCCTCGACAAGGAGACCATGCACACCCTGTTGCACGGTGACGCCGTCGAGCCCGAAGGTCCTCACCTCGGGCGACGCCTCGAGCACGGTGTCCGACAAGCTCGGTGCCTCGAGGATCGTCGCGCAACCGTCGGTGCGCGCGCCGAACCCGGTCGCGAAGCCGCCGTACAGCGTCAGGTTCTTGTCGCCGATCACCAGGCGCTCGCGGTACGTGCCCGCTGCGACGTAGATGACGCCGTTGTCACCCGCACTCGCGAGCGCCTCCGCGACCGTCGCAAACGGCGCGGCCTTCGACCCATCGCCGCCGGTGGACGCCGCGTCGACGAACACGGTGCCCGGCTTCGTCGGCATCGCCAGCTCGGGGCAGGTCAGGTCGAGCGTAGCCGGGCCGCCTCCGCCGAGCTGAAGCGGGCCACCGCCGCCGCCACCACCCGGGTCCGGCCGGTCGCCACCGTCGACGGGACTGTCGGCGCCATCGGGTCCACCGGAGCTCGAGCCGCCGTCGGGCTTCGCGTTGCTGACTACGCCGCCGCATGCACTTCCGAGCGCTGCGAGCGCGAACGCGACCGCGAGCGCGGCGTTCGAATGGAGGGAGAGTTCGCCGTCTTTCATGTTCGTCCTTGCGAGGGTCCGACTGCACTGCGTCCAGGACCCCGCTCGGTGTGACGGACAATCTGGAAAGCCCAATACCTTCAGCGTGTTCGGAAGTCGCGGCGGCGCCACGAACGCTGCGCACACGGCAGCAGCGTCAACCGGCCGCCGCCATCATGGATCCCCGGCTCATGACGAGCTCCCCGGTTCGCTTGATCGAGCTTTGCCTGATCGCCGCGGTCTGTCTCGCCCAGGCGCCCGGCATGGCGGCGGCCGAAGTCTCGTCCGATACGCGCGATCACAGCTACGCCTACCTCCGCAACGGTAACGACATCACGATGTCGGGAAACACGAAGGACATCGCGCGCGCCCGGAGCTTCAGGCAGGGCAGCGGGCCGATGCTGTGGTTCCGCGAGGGCGGGCAGGAATATGTTGTCCGCGATCCGGACACCCTCGCCCAGCTCGAGGTGGTATGGAAGCCGGGCCGCGAGCTCGACGCCGCAGAGGAAAAGCTGGATCGCCAGAACGACAGCCTCGACGGCAAGCGCGACCAGCTTGACGCCAAGCGCGACGAGCTCGAGTCCCGCCGCGACGCCCTGGCGGATCGCGAATCCGACCTCGCCGACCGCGCATCCGACGATTCCGTCACTCCGGCGACAAAGGCCGAGCTCGAGAAGCAGCGCCGCAACCTTCAGCAGCAGCGGCAGGCGCTCGCCGGCGAGCTGCGCGCGCTCGAGCGTCCGATGAAAGAGCTCCGCGCGCAGATGGACGCGATCCAGCGCCAGCTCGACGCCCTCCGTCAGAAGCAGAAGCTCGCGTCGAACAAGGAGGAGATCGAGGTGCGTGCCCTGTTTCGCCGCGCGATCGCTGCAGGCACGGCCAAGGTGGTCCGATAGCGGTGTCGCTGCGCAGCGCGATGCGCCTGCGGCACGGCACACGGGTGCCGAGGGTCTCGGTCGTTGCCCCTGACGAGATGCGCTGGAGCGAGATACCGGACCGTTGAGCGGACCCTCGACTGTGCGACTATCGGGCTCCGATGAATCGCAGGCGTTTTCTTCAGGGCGCAGCTTCCTCGTCGTGGAGCTCCTCCGTCAGGGCCGCTCTCCGGAAGACGCCTGTCGCGAGGCGGTGGAGCGCATCCTGCGCCGCAATCCGAAGACCAAGGATTTGGGCGCGCGCGAGACGCGAACCGATGTCGAGACCGTCCGCGCGCTGGTTGCCGCGCTCGCGCTGTGACCGGGCGCGGCGCACCCCGCTGATCGGGTGGTCGCATTCTGCAACGGGCGAGGTCATCCTCTCGTCATGTCTAGCCCCCGCATTCCGAGCCCCGCCGAGCACGCCGGCGGCCTTCCAGCCTTCCAGAAGCTCACCGCTTGCTTCTATGCCAAGGTCGCCAAGGACGAGGTGCTCGCTCCGGTGTTCGCTCACATGAGCGCCGAGCATCCCGCGCACGTTGCAGCGTTCCTCGCCCAGTGCTCCGGCCTCGGACCGGTCTACTCGGGCGACGGCTCGGAGAACGAGGCGATGCGCGAGATGGTGGGCGAGCACCTCGGCCGGCATCTCACCGAGGCGCAGCGCCGGCGGTGGGTCGACCTCCTGATCGATGCCGCCGACGAGGTGGGCCTCCCCGACGATCCCGAGTACCGCTCCGCCTTCATGGCCAAGATCGAATGGGGCAGCCGCGTCGCGGTCATGAACTCCCAGCTCACGGAGAACCCGGTCGGCCCCGGTGACCACCTCCCGCGGTTCGGCTGGGGCAGCGTGCGCGGCCCCTACGAGGCGGTCGGCAGCATCTGCAACTTCCCGCTCGACGAGAAGATCATTCCCTGACGGTCGGGCCTCTCGCGAGCACGCCGCCATTCGCGGCGCGCGTGGGCGGACCCTCGGGGTACAGCTTCGCGTTGTGAAGGGCGGCGACATTCAGCGCCGCGTCGAAGCGTCCGAACACCCGACGCGCCGCTGCGACAAGCCCTTTCGGCCCATGCCGCGTCATGAACGCCGCGTCGATCACGGTTCCACCGAGCAACCAGGTTGCCAGCTCGGTCACGATGTTGTCTCGCGTCCACTGGACGCGGCCACGGCGCCCGGTGAGAGGGCCCAGCGGTGGCTGCGCAGTCGCCGGCGCTGAGTCCGTCGCCGCTTCGAGCTCGCTGCGCGGCGGATGGTGTTCGTGGCCCGATTCGGCGGGCGAGCCTGCGGGTACGACCACGCCGACTGCGTTCGGTGGCACGAACGACAACTCGAGCTGGGGCTGGGGCTGGGGCTGGGGCGTCGCGGCAAGCGCCAGCGTCAACTGCCGCTGGTTGCGTTTCTTCGGGATGCCTTTGCCTGGGCGCGAACGTTCGCGTCGGGCACCTCGTCGAGCGAGCTCCTGCTCGATCACCGCACGAACAGCGGCAAACGCCAAACGCTCCGCCTCGGCTTGAAATCGCGCGATTGCGTCGGCTAACGCGGTGCGACCTTCGGTAGGCCTCATGAGCGCGAGAGCATCGTTCAACGCCGTCTGTGGTGCAAGTCGCTCGTTCGCCGCGCGTGCCACCCAAACATCGTACGGTGCGGCCATGGTCAGCAAGATCTTCGATCCATCCCAGTGGAGCCCCGTCGCCGGGTTCGACCTCACCGACATCACCTATCACCGGCATGTGCGGCTCGGAATGGTGCGGGTCGCGTTCAACCGACCGGAGGTCCGCAACGCATTCCGCCCGCACACCGTCGACGAGCTCTACGCTGCGCTCGAGCACGCACGCACGGCCAGCGACGTCGGCGTCGTGCTGGTGACCGGCAACGGTCCGTCGCCGACGGACGGCGGCTGGGCGTTTTGTTCCGGCGGCGACCAGCGCATCCGCGGCGAGCACGGGTACCGCTACGAGGTCGCCGGCGCGTCGGCGGCCGATGCGCCGAAGATCCCCGACGTGGCCAAGCTGGGTCGCCTGCACATCCTCGAGTGCCAGCGGCTCATTCGCTTCATGCCGAAGGTCGTGATCGCGGTGGTCCCCGGCTGGGCAGCGGGCGGCGGGCACAGCCTGCACGTCGTTTGCGATCTGACGCTGGCCAGCGCCGAGCACGCGATGTTCAAGCAGACCGACGCCGACGTCGCCAGCTTCGACGGTGGGTACGGCTCGGCGTACCTCGCCAAGATGGTCGGCCAGAAGAAGGCGCGAGAGATCTTTTTTCTCGGCGACGCCTACTCGGCCGAGCAAGCCGCGGCGATGGGCGCGGTCAATGCGGTGGTGCCGCATGCCGAGCTCGAGAAGACCGCGATCGCGTGGGGAGAGAAGATCCTCGGCAAGAGCCCGACCGCCGTACGCATGCTGAAGTACGCGTTCAACCTCACCGACGACGGCATCGTCGGTCAGCAGCTCTTCGCAGGCGAGGCGACGCGCCTGGCCTATGCCACGCCGGAGGCCAAGGAGGGGCGCGACTCCTTCCTCGAGAAGCGCGCCGCGGACTGGTCGGGCATCCCCTGGTACTACTGAGTCTCGGCGGGCTCGATGGTGTCGACTACTTCGGGGGTAACTCGTTGATCAGGACTGCCCCGTTGGCGAATGTGTACCCGCACGGCACGTTCTTGAGCGCCTTGATGCACTTGGGGCCCTTCGCCACGCTGAGCTCGAAGCGAGCGCTGTTGTTGGCGTTGACGCACCGGGCACCGTCGGCCGTCCACTCGGCCTCGGGGGTCCACGCTGCGGTGTCTGCCTGGATACCGACATTGTCGTACAGGTTCAGGGTGGTGCCGTCGACGGTATACGCGGTGCCGTTGCCGCAGTAATCACCGCGCAACAGCCGCACGCATGCCGCGAGCTGCGCGCCGCGGCCGTTGTAGGTCCCCGGACCACCACAACTCGCGAATCGGCAATCCTGCCTTCGATCGAGGTACCGACGGGGTAACGCATCGGTCGCGTATCGGTCGCGTGACGACGACGATTACTGAGCGAGCTCGCCGGCCGCGACGTCATTGAACCGGATGTGCGTGTACTCGTACTCGTAGCGCTTGCCGCGATGCTCGTAGACCGCGCGATGAAACGCTCGCACGGGACCGAGCCACCGCCAGTCATCGACGGTGACGCGGATCGGCTCGGGCGGCTGGCTGCCCGCCTCGACGAGCTCCGCGCCGAGCGGGAGCTTCGTGTCGAGCGCGTAGAACACGCGCACCGGATTCCCTGCCGCATCGCGAAACGCGACCACGCGCGCTTTCCGGCCCGCGAGCTCTCCCTCGCCGGCATCGCTGCCGCCGGCGAGCCGCGGCGAGCACCGTCGCGGCTCCGGGTTCGACCCCATGCCAGAGCCCGGCGAGCCCGACCGGTTCCGCATCGCGGTCGCGCGTCGACGCGATGCTGGTCATCTGCCACACGCCGCCCGCGCGCTCGTACAGCTCGACCCACGACCACGTCGTGTCGAGCGGGCTGCGCACGCCGGTATCCTTGCGATACGTGCCCTCGACGCGCACCTGCGCGATCACCCAGCCCGTCGTGCCATCGGGCGAGACATGCACGATCGGCGGCACGAGGTCGTCGTAGCGCGTGAACTCCGCGCGCTCGAAGTAGCGCTGGAAGTGCGCCCGACCCGACTCGGGCGTGATCCGATGGATGTCGCCGTTGCCGATGTCGAGCACGACGCCGCCACCCTCCATCGCCTTCCAGTCGCGCGCGCGATGATGCGCGAGGATCGCCTCGTGCGCGGCACGCAGCGCACTCTCGTCGCTGCCCGGTGCGCGCGGCGCCGGTGCGCGACATGCGATCAAGAGGCACACGGCCAGAGCTCTCATGCGATCACGATCCACCGGCGCGGATGTCATGGCAATGCGACGCCACGCGACACACCGCGACAGCCTCGTTGTGGCTCACGGCGATGTGTATGCGCGTCAGGTACCGATCACAGCAACAGCTCCGCGTCCGTCAGCTTCGCGTGAAGCGCTTGCGGGACTCTCGACTCCATCTCGACCGTCAGCCGGCCCCGTTCCTGACGAACGTCCCAGTCGCCGACCAGCCGGAGATCGCCGTGGAAGCACTCGCGCTTGTGGGCGACGAGGCGATCGAACCACACGAGCACGTCGGCGGGAATGCGATCCGGTGCGAGCTCGGCGCGCAGTGCAGCGACCTCGTTCGCGGAGCCGCGGAGCTCTCCGGTCACGACGAGGTTCCACACGTTGATCGCGAACCTCAGCAGCGTGCGCATCCGATGTTCATCGACCCGACCCGGGTCGGCGTCGAGCAGCGGCCGTACGAATTCGAGCATCGTCTCCGAAAGCTTTCGCCCTGCACCGATCGCGCGGTCGAGCTCGAGGTGCGGGAGCGGCTGCCCGAGCTCATCGAGGCCGAGCTCGCGGCGCAGACGGGCAGGCTCGCAACCTTCGATGGGATGGCGCGCGTGGCGGTTCTCCAGCTCCTTCAAGAGGACGTGGACAGCGCGGCGTCGGTCCGCATCTGTCACGGCTTGTCGCGGTGTCTGTCCTCCGAGCTTCGGCAGCGGCGCGTCGAGCCACTGGCGAAACACGTCAAAGCCGGACTCCGAGATCGATTCGAGCGCCTGCCCGTCGATCGCGACGCTCTCGCCGCCGAACGTCGCCGGCAGTTCCTCGCGCGTGCGCTTCTTCCACGTCGCGAGGTTGCCGAGCACGCCTCGCAGGCGGCCGGCCAGGGC
>DATIPJ010000619.1:0-4594 GCA_035472155.1 Kofleriaceae bacterium | reverse complement strand
GACGACATGGATCGCCGCTGGCGTCCCGTTCGGCGAGGTCCCGTTCGGCGAGGCCCCGTTCGGCGAGGTCCCGTTCGGCGAGGCCCCGTTCGGCGAGGTCCCGTTCGGCGAGGCCCCGTTCGGCGAGGCCGACCCGTTCGGCGCGTCGATCGCACTCAGTCGGACACGGATGCGCGCGTCGGTCGCCGGCTTTGCACGGTCGAACTGATGATCGATCCGCGCCTTGACCGCAGCGCCGACGAACGTCTGCTCGTGCATCTCGAGCTCGCGCGCGAGCGTTGCGGGTAGCGCCGCGAGCACGCGGCTGGCCAGCTCGTGCTTGAGCGCGGTGAGCGCCTCGCGCGGCTTCGCGGCGACCGACTCGGCGACCGAGATCGCCGTGGCCAGCACCTCCTCGCTGGTCTGGAACATCACCGAGGCTCCGCGCGCTTCGAGATCGCGACCGCGGTACGAGCGACCCGTCAGCATCATCTCGCGCGCCAGGTTCCCGCCCAGTCGCTCGCCGAGGATCAAGGTCGCACCCATCCCCGGCGTGAATCCGTAGTTCATGAAGCTCGCGGTGTAGATGCCCTCGCGGGCCATCACGACGATGTCGGCGTACAGGCCGAACAGCAGGCCGCCGCCGGAGGCGTGGCCCTGGATCGCAGCGACCACCGGCACAGCGCAGTCCAGCATCCCGCGGAACAGCACAGGCACGTCGGTGAACTTCTTGCGTCCCTCGGCGATGTCGACCAGCCCGTCGCGCGTCCCTCCCATCGAGAATGCGGGTCCCGTGCCCGTGACGACGATCCCCTTGATCGCCGGATCGGCCGCCACGCGATCGAACGCGGCCACGACGCCGCTCACGATCGCCTCCGTGAACATGTTGCTGTTCGCCGGATCGTCGAGGGTGACCAGCGCGATGCCGTCGGGGAGCACGCGGTACGTCACGCCGCCCGATCCGTCGCGCGCCGCGTCTCCGCTGGCCCGACGCTCGCCGGTGGCCGCCACCGGTGCGCTGGCCGATGTCGGCGGCGGGATCGCTGCCGTCGGCGCCGGGATCGCTGCCGTCGGTGCCGGGATGGCCACCGGCGACGCCACGGCATCCGCGGCCGCGGGCCGGGCGTCGAACCAGTAGCGCTTGCGCGCGAACGGATAACCCGGCAACGGCACGCGGCGCGTCCCCGGCGCGCGCGTCACACCATCCCATGCGACCTCGGCGCCCTGGACCCACTGCGCCGCGATCTCGTCGAGCCGACCGTCGCCAGCGAGCCGAGCGATCTGATCCGCGGTCAACCGGCGCCGCCCCGCGTCGCCCCGGGCCGTCTCGCCGACATGGATACCGCTCGCGTCGCCGCGCCCGAACGCCTCGAGCGATCGTGCCGCGGCGTCTGCGTCGCTCGCGATCAGTGCGAGCCGGACGCTCAGCGCCGCGCGCCCGGTCTGCAGCGTGTACGCGACATCGGCGAGCGAGCACGCAGACGCCGCGGCGCCGCTCGCTCCACCTTGCAGCCGACTCGCCAGCTCGCTCAGCGTCCTGGCCCCGTCGAGGGCGCCGCCGTCGTGGCGCGCCCCGGTCTCGGCCTCCACGCGCCGCAGCACGCGCGCCTGGACACCGAGGTCGGGCACGAGATCGCACAGCCGGTCGTCCAGGCTCACCTCCACGACCTGGAGCTCGGCGGCCGCGGCCACGGTCGCTTGCAGCGCGAGCGCGACATCCGCCGCGGAACCGCATGCGTGCGCACGCAGGTGCGACGCCAGCCGCGCGGCATAAGCCTCGAGCCGGTCGCGGCTGCGCGCCGAGAGCGCGATCAGCTGCGGCCCCGCTGCCCGGGCGTCGGTCCGGACCGGCTCGGGCGTGAACTCCTCGAGGATGACATGCGCGTTCGCGCCGCCCGCCCCGAACGAGCTCACGCCGGCGCGGCGCGGCGCCTCCACCATCGACCCGCGCGTGGCGACCATCGGTCGCTGCCACGCGGTGGCACCGCGCGCCACGCTGAACGGAGTGGTCTCGAAGCGGATCTTCGGGTTCGGCGGCTCGGCATGCAGCGACGCCGCGATCGTCCCGTGGGCGAGCTGTGCGATCACCTTGGTCACACCGGCGACCCCGGCCGCCGACTCGAGGTGGCCCAGGTTGGACTTGATCGATCCGATCGCGCAGAAGCCGGTCGAGCCACCGACGTCGCCGAACGCTCGCGACAGGCTCGCGACCTCGATCGGATCGCCCAGCGACGTGCCCGTACCGTGCGCCTCGATGTAGCTGATCGAGCGAGGCTCGATTCCGGCGCGCGCGATCGCGTCTCGGATCAGCTCGGCCTGCGCGTTGGGGTTGGGGACCGTGAAGCCGCTGGTGCGGCCACCTGCATTGACCGCGCTGGCCCTGATCTGCGCATAGATGTGGTCACCGTCGCGCACCGCGTCGGACAGTCGGCGCAGCACCAGGGCCCCGATGCCTTCGCCGTCGACAAAGCCGTCGGCGTCGGCCGCGAACGACTTGTTGCGGCCGTCGCGCGCGAGCATGGTGCGCGCCGAGAGGTTCGACAGCTGACTCGGGTCGAGGATCAGGTTGACGCCGCCCGCGATCGCAGCGCTGCACTCTCCGCGCCGCAGGCTCTCGCACGCCAGATGGATCGCGGTCAGCGATGAGGAACATGCGGTGTCGACCGCCATGCTGGGCCCGCGGAAGTCGCAGTAGTAGGACACGCGGTTGGCGATCGCCCAGAACGACGACTGCGCCGTGGTCGGCCTGGTCGCGCTCGCCGCCGCGGCCAGGCGTCCGAAACCGTCGTTCATCACACCGACGAAGACACCGACCCGCGACCCCAGGCTCGCGGCTGCGCCCGGCGGGTGCCCGGCATCCTCGAGCGCCGCCCAGGCGGTCTCGAGGAACAGCCGCTCCTGCGGGTCCATGCACTCGGCCTCGCGCGGCGAGATGTTGAAGAACAGTGGATCGAAACAGTCGACGTCGCGGAGGAAGCTGCCCCAGCGGCTGTAGCTCTTGCCCGGCGCCTTGCCGTCGGCGTCGAAGTAGTCGCGCCAGTTCCAGCGCTCGGCCGGAACCTCCGTGACGGTGTCGCGGCCCTCGAGCAAGCCGGCCCAGACCTCGTCGAGCGAGTCACCGAGCGCGTACCGGCAACCGACCCCGACGATCGCGATGGCGTCGTCCTGTGACCGCGAGCTTGACATCGTGAGCTCCTCCGTCTCGGGTGGCGCGTCGTGCACGGTGGCCGCCGCATCCGCGATCGCGGGCGCGCCCTCGGGCAGCGCCGCGCTCGCGGCCAGGTGCTCGGCGACCGCCGCGATCGATGTGCGCTCGAACAGCAGCGTCACCGGCAGCTCACCGAGCTGGGACTCCAGCCGCTCGTGGAGCGACATCACGACGATCGAATCGACGCCGTAGCTCGAGAAGTCCGCCTGCTCGTCGAGGTCTTCGCTCTTCATGAGCAGGACCTCGGCGAACACCTGGCGCACGTAGGCCGCCACGCTCGCGTGCGCCGGGGTCGCCGGAGCGCTGGCCTCGGGTCGCCGCTGCGGCGCGGGCTCGGTCCGCTCGAGACCCTCGACGCCGATCGCCTCGAGCAGCCGGTCGCTCCCCTTGAACGCCACGATCTGAGGCCGGTCCTGGTGCAGGATGCGCCGGAACGCCTCGACCCCCTCCGCCGGTGTGATCGCGTCGAAGCCGCGCGCGCGGATCTGCTCTCGCGTGCGCGCGTTGAGGCGCGCGCCCAGCCCGACGCCGCCCCAGAATCCCCAGTCGATGACGCGCACCGGGAATGGGCTCGATGCGGCCAGCGCCGTCGCGTAGGCGTCCTGGAACGCCGACGCGGCGACATAGCTCGCCTGCCCCGCCGTGCCGAGGAACGCCGCCGACGACGAGAACACCACCAGGAAGTCGAGAGCCTCGTCGCGCAGCACCCGGTGCAGGGCCACCAGGCCGTCGACCTTGACCCGCAGCACGCGCAGGACCGCCTCGTCATCGAGGTTCTGGAGCCCGGCGTCGGCGAGCACGGCCGCGGTGTGCACGGCACCATCGATCCGCCCGAACCTACGCTTGCCGAGCGCGACAGCGCCGGCGAGCTGTTCCGGATCGGCCGCGTCCGCCGCCGCGTACAGCACCTCGCCCCCGAGCCGCTCGAGCTCGACGATCGCCTCGCGGATCTCGGTGCCCGGCTCCGAGCGACCGATCCAGATCAGCCGTGCGCCCAGCTGTTCGACGAGGTGGCGGCTGATCACCCGACCCAGCCCGCCTGCGCCGCCGACGAGCAGGTACACACCACGCGGCCGCAGTCGCGCCGCCGGCTCGGCGATCGGGAGGCTGCAGCGCTCGACCGCGCGCCGGTGGATCACGCCGCCGCGCACCGCGATCGGGTGGCCGTCCGTCGCCGCGATCTCGGATGCGATCTGTGCGAGCTGCGCGATGGAGGTCGCGCCGGGATCGACATCGATGCACGCGACGTCCCACCGCGAGAGCTCGTGGGCGACCACGCGCGCCAGGCCCAGCGCGCCGGCCTGGAACGGCTGCTCGGCGCCGCCGTCGACCGCGAGCGCGCGATCGGTGATCACGCGCAAGCGCACATGGCGCTCGAGCCCGCCGTGCGCGCGCACGGCTTGCACG
>DATIPJ010000618.1:0-7190 GCA_035472155.1 Kofleriaceae bacterium | reverse complement strand
CGCGTGTCGGTGCGTGTCCTCGATCGACCCGCTGACCTTCAAGCAGTCGGTCGTTCGCGACGACATCGGACCCCTGCGTATCTCGACGATCCACGCCGCCAAGGTCGAGCTCGGCAACCTGAAGATCGCGGTCTCGGCTGCGGACTCCGAGCCGTGGGCGCAGTGGGCGGACGCGTGGTTCCGGCAGGGCAAGTGCCTCACCGGCGATCACAAGGACGGAGCGATCGTGTTCCTCGGCCCAGCCGGGGACGACATCGGCCGCATCGAGCTCAAGCAACTCGGCCTCATCAAGTACGATCCGGGTGAGCACACGGCGAACGCGGAATCAATCAAGAAAGTCGTCCTGGAGATGTACCTCCAGGAGGCGGAGATCCACTTCGATTCGAAGTCGCAGGCCTGATAGCGACAGCTGTCTTGGTACTAAGATGCGGTCTGTTCGGCCCGAGCCAGCTCGGACCGGGCGGACCGTGTTTTACGTTTCGGGGTCACCCTGAGCGTTTCACTTCAGGAAGAGGCCGATGGCGTTCAAGACTCAATATGCGTTTCGCTTGCCACGTGGCTATGTCGACGAGCACGGCAACGTCCACCGCGACGGCATCATGCGTCTGGCCACTGCGCGTGATGAGATCCTGCCGCTCCAGGACTATCGCGTGCAGTCCAACCGCGCGTACCTGGTGATCGTGCTGCTGTCGCGCGTGATCACCAAGCTCGGCGAGCATCCGTCGATCAATGTCGACGTGATCGAGAACCTGTTCTCGACCGACCTGGCGTACTTGCAGGAGTTCTATCGCAAGATCAACGAGGAGGGCGGCGCGCCCAAACACCACATCGCGTGCCCCAAGTGCCAGCACGAGATGGACGTCGATATGGTTACCGGTGCGCTGATCACCGAGGGAGGAGGTAGTGGCCAGTCTGGCCCGGGGTGAACTGGGCGGCGGTCGCTACCTATCCGCGTGAGCAGCTGTACCAGGAAATCGCGTACATCGCGTATCACTTTCACTGGCCCGTCGACGATATCCTCGACATGGAGCACGAAGAACGCCACGTCTGGTTGCGTGAGATCGCCCGCGTGAACCGCGAGATCAACGAAGCCCGCCGTCGCTAGCTTCACGAAAGCAGTCAGCCATGCGCATGCGACCGTCCGCTGATCAACGAGCCCCCGGAATCTATCAAGCCTTCGAAGGCGTCCCGACACCCGCGATCACGATCGCGAACACGCGGATCGCCGGCTTCGTCGGAATCACCCAGAAAGGCCCGATGAACGAGCCCACGCGGCTCGGAAATTGGGACGAGTTCCTCGAGATCTTTGGCTACAGCCAGGACTCGTACACCTCCGACTCGGTGTACGGGTTCTTCAAGAACGGCGGCACCGAGTGCTGGGTCGTGCGCGTCGCACACAACCCCGCGCAGGGCGAGCTGCCGACCGTCGATCAGGCGTCGAGCGCCGAGCACGTCCAGATCGATGACTGGAACAAGCCGGCGCTCAGGATCCGCGCGCTCAACGAGGGCACGTGGGGCAATGCGATCTGGGTCCGCTGCGTTCACGCGCCGGCCGCCCAGGCGCTGCTCACACGCGACCTCGACATCGGGTCCGGAGAGGCCCACGTCAACACGACGCGCGGCTTCGAGGTCGGCGCCGCCGTCCGGATCTACGACCGCGAGAACAGCGACTTCGTCGTGATCACCGAGGTCAGCGACAAGCTCATCAAGTGGAGCACCTCGACGCCGGTCAACCGACGGCACCGCGCCGCCGCGCCGACCCACCTCGAGGTGCTCACCTTCGAGATCCATGTCGCGATGCGCGACCGCCGCGAGGTGTTCAAGGACCTCCAGATGCACGCCTCGTCGCGCAACTACGCACCTCGCCTGGTCTCGCAGCGCTCGCGGCTGATCCGGCTCGAGGACCTCGGGACCAAGTCGCCGGTGCCGCACAACATGCCCGCGGTTCTGCCGATGACGAGGTTGACCGGGGGTCGCGATGGGCTCGATGCGATCACGCCCGAGGACTTCATCGGCCTGGACCACGGGCCCGGCGAGCGCAGTGGCCTGCTTGCGCTGGCGGCCAACGAAGAGGTCGCCGTGCTCGCGATCCCCGATGCGATGCGGTTCCACGACCGCGAGCCGGGGCCCGCGGGCGAGCTCAAGGCGCAGCGCGTGCAGGACCAGATGATCTCGATCTGCGAGCTGCAGAAGGATCGCTTCGCGGTGCTCGACATCCCGCAGAGCAAGGACATCGATTGGGTGCGGCGCTGGCGGCGGCGCACCGACTCCTCGTACTGCGCGTATTACTGGCCCTGGCTGCGCGCGGTCTCGATGGACGAGAAGGTTCGCAACCTTCCGCCGTCCGGGCACCTCGCGGGCTGCTATGCCCGGCGAGATCTCGATGGCGTGCATCACGCACCCGCCAACCTCGAGATCGAAGGCGTCGAGGACGTCTCGCTGCGCGTGACCGAGGATCACATCGGGATCCTCAACGCCGATGCGGTCAACACGTTCCGGATTCAGCGCGGCGTTCGGCCGTGGGGGGCACGCACCGCGTCATCGGATCCCGAGTGGCGCTACGTACCGATCCGTAGGCTTTTCATCATGTTGCGACGGTCGCTGGAGGCGGGCTTCGTGTGGATCGCGTTCGAGCCCAATAACCACAGGACCTGGGAGGTCCTGCGTACCAGGGTCACGGATTTTCTGGGCGGGCTGTATCAGAAGGGGATGCTGGCCGGAGGGAATCTCGAGGAAGCGTTCTTCGTAAAATGTGATGCTGAAACGAATCCTCCAGAGAGCGTGGATAACGGCATGTTGATCTGTGACATCGGGGTCGCCCCGGTGCACCCTGCCGAGTTCATCATGATCTCCTTGACCCAGACAATGAACACGCCGACCTCGACCGCGTAGGAGACCGACCCCCAATGGCAGATACACCGTCCACCAAGCGCATGGATCCACTTGCCGGATTCTGCTTCAAGGTCACTTTCAACGAGCTGCCCAAGATCGTGGGGACCGAGATCGTCGAGACCTACTTCCGGAGCGTGAGCGGGCTGCGGGCCGAGAACGAGGTTGTTCCGCTGCGCGCCGGCGGGGCCAACGACACCATCTTCAACCTGGTCGGCGGCGTGAAGTGGTCGGCGCTGGTGCTCAAGCAGGGGTTCACCAAGGGGTCGGGGCTGCTGAAGTGGCGCGAGATGTGGACCTCGGACGCCAAGAAACAGCGCAGCGGTGGAACCATCCAGCAGCTCGACTCGACCCTGAAGGTCGTGCAGGCCGAGTGGACGTTCGTCCGTGGATGGCCCTCGAAGTGGGAGCTCACCGAGTTTGACGCGAGCAAGAGCGAGCTGTCGATCGAGACGCTCGAAATCTGCCACGAGGGCCTGAAGTACTCGGCGAAGTGAGCCGACTCGCGCGAGGAGCGCAACGAGGCCCGGGCCGCGCGGCCCAGACGACGATGGCGACCCATACGACGATCCAATCGACGATCGAGGAACACCGATGACGAACGACACCGAACCACGCGCACTCGGCGCGGCGCTTGCGGCGCCGGCGTTCGTCACGCGCGGCCATGGCGTCGCGATGCACGCGGCGAATCGCCACGTCGAGCGGTGGGCGCCGGAGACGACGGCCAAGCGCGTGCGGTCGATGCACACCCTCGGGTTCGTCGATCGGTTGGTCGCGCCGTGGGTGGAGACCGCGCAGCGCTCGGCGTCGCTGCGGCTGTTCAGCCAGTACGCGAGGAACGGCGCGAGCGAGCGCGAGCCGAGCCAGGTGTCGTGGGTGTTCCCGCGCCCGTGGTACCAGGACGAGCTCGACTGGATGGCGGCGGCGCGGCAGGTCCGCGCGCAGTCGTCGTCGTCGTCGGGCGATTCGCAGCCTGCGCAGGCGATGCCCACGCTGCTCACCACGCGCGGCACGTTCGTCCCGCCGGCGCAGGAGGCGCCCACCGCGGCACCCCCGGTGGCGATGCCGTCGGCGCTCTACGAGTTTGTGGCCCCGTCGCTGTCGCTGGCGGCCGGTCGGCCCGCGGCGATCCCGGGCGTCGGTTTCGGCGGCGAGACGATCGCGCGCCACGATGCTTACTCGCCGCTGATCCCCCTCGCAGCGGTCCACGCTGCCGACCTGATGTCGCGCACCGTCGCGCCACTCGCGGTCCAGCGCGCCGGAGCGGCGCCGACGGCGATCACGCCGCAGCTCCGCTCGGTACTGACGTCGATCCTCGAGCGCGCAGCGTCCGCGCGGATGCCGGCCGGCGAGCTCCCCACGACTCGACTTGCGATGTCGGCGCCCGAGCTGGTGACGCCGCCGGCCCCGCGGCCCGCCGACATCGGCCGGGGCGCAGTGGCGGCGCAGGGCGCAGAGGCGCTCGAAACGGCGCCGCGCGAGACGGTTGCAGGCGCGGATTCCGCGACCCAGGTGGCCGAGCGCTATGCCGAGCAGCGCGCGCGGATCTTCGAGCTGCAGCGCCTGGCGCAGGCGTCGGCGCAGCGCGAGGCCGCGGCGCGTGCCGAGGTCGCGGCGCGTGCGCAGGCCGAGGCCGCCGCGCGCACATCCTCCGAATCCGCCGCGGCGGGGCGAGCTCCCGCCGGTGATGCAGCGGCGAGCGCCGCCGCAGCCCAGGCGCGCGCAGCCGCGCAGGCCGCTGCGATGGCCGATGCGCGCGCGGTCGCGCAGACGGCCGCCTCGACGGAGGCGCGCACAGCCGCGCAGTCCGCTGCGACGGCAGAGGCGCAGGTGGCACAGGCCGAGATGCGTGCCGCGGCGGAGCGAGCCGAGGCCGAGCTGCGCCAGCGCGCGGCGGGCCCTCGCGCCACCGAGGCGCAGCGTCACGCCGAAGCCCAGGGTCAGGCAGATCTCCAGCGCCAGGCCGAGGCCGCCCGCGAGGCGGAGGCAGAGCGCGCGCGCGTCGAGGCGAGGATCGCCCAGCGCGTCTCCGAGCGAACGGGTGCGCAGCGGCTGCACGAGCAGGCGCGCGCCGAGGCAGCCGCCCATGCGCGGACGCCGCTCGACGTCCGGCTGCCCGAGTCGCGCGGTGCGGCCCCTGCGCCGCGCGCCGAGCTGCCCGCCGAGGTCACCGCGGCGATCGCCGGGCTGCCGCCCGAGCTGGCGGCGCTCCTGGGCCCGACCGCCACGGCGCGGCCCGAGCAGACGATGCAGGCGATCGGCCAGCTCAACGAGACGCTGCGCACCGTCGAGCTGCTCGCGCGCAGCTCCGCGGCCGGCGTTCCCTTCGAGGCGATCCGCGGCCCGCGGCTGGTGATGCCCGCGGGACTGGGTGGCCTCATCAACGCGGTCGACCGCGCGCAGTCGATCGCGGCTCGGCCCGCCGCGCTCGCGGGTGAGCGCATGCTCGCACCGCTGCCGCAGCTCATGGCCGGCCAGCCCCCGATGTTCGAGCAGCGCCCTGTCGCTGCGCGGGCTGAACGCGAGGTCCGTGTTCCCGCGCTGTCGTGGCTCTCGGCCGCGCCGGCCCCTTCGGCGACCGAGCCTGCGACCGCGCTCGCGGCCACTGCGAACGCCGCGCCTGCCGCGCTCTCGCATGTCGCGTGGGCGGACCGCTGGCTCGCCCGGTTCTCCGGCGCGGCGCCGCAGTCGCTTCAGGCGATCACCGCCGCCGGCACAGATGCGCCGGCGATGCGGATGGCGGCGCTCGCCAGCGCTGCCCCCGGCAGTGTCTTCGTGGTCCCCGACTTCGCGCGCGGCGACCAGGGCGCCCACGAGGCTGCGCGCTTCGAGGCGATGGCCCGCGCGGCCGCGCTCGCCGACGCGCCGGTGGGAACGGCCGCGGCTGCCGCAGCCGCTGCCGCCGCGCAGTCGATGGTGCCCGGTCCGCGGCTGATCAACCCGATGCCGAGCGAGGCGCTTCGCCGGTTCGACGACACCGCCGAGACGCCCGACGACGTGTTCGCCGCGATCTCCGCAGCCGCGGCTCGCAGCCGAGGCACGGCCGCGCAGGCGGCGACTCCCCGGATCGTGGTCTCTGCGACGCCGGGCACCGAGCCGGCGACCGCGCGCCAGACGTACGCCGATCTCGTCGCGCAGTCGGCCCCGGCCGCTCCCGGCCCCGGGCTCTCGGCGCAGCTCGCGTCCTCGCCGTTCGCGCCCGGGCTTCGCCATGTCGTCCCGATGCCGTCGGCCGCCAGCTTCGATGTTCGCTCGCTGTTCGGCGCCGGCCTCGGCGCGACCTACCTCGCAGGCCTGATCGCGCCGACCTCGCAGTCGCTCGAGATCGGCGTGCAGCGCTCGCCGACGTGGGCGTCGTGGGCCGAGGCGCCGCTCGCGCAGCTCGGCGCGGACCAGATCGATCGCCTGGTGCCGGCCTTCGAGCCGGCGTATGTCAGCCCGACCGCCCCGAGCTTCGATGACCAGGCGGCGTTCGGTGAGCCCGGCACGCCCGGCGCCGAGACGGCCGCGTGGCCGTCGGCCGCCGCCGCACAGACCGCCGCCGCACAGGCCGCCGCCGCACAGGCCGCCGTGTCGGCCATCGCAGCGGGCGCACCCCAACCCGCTGCTGCGACCGCGGATCAGACCGCGGCGAGCGTTCCGCTGACGACCGTGCGCTCCGCGCTCCTGTCGTGGGAAGTCGCCGCCAACGAGCAGGGCGCTCCGCAGCTGGTCCCTGCCTCGTTCCTTTCGCTGCCCTACGCGGGCGCGCCGGCCACCCCTGCGGTGGGCGCTCCCACGGGCCAGGCGGCGTCCATGCTGGCGTACCGCGAGATGCTCGCGCAGCTCGGCGGCGCTGCCCGCACGATGCTCGAGGCGATGAGCCTGCCGATGCTCGGCGAGGGCCCGCTCGATCAGCCCGCCGCATGGGCCGCCCCTGGCATGCTCGCGAACCGCGCGCAGAGCTGGTCGGTCGCGCAGGAGCGATCGACCTCGGACCTCGCGCTCGACTTCGTGGCCCCCGAGCTGGTCGCTGCGGCGCGCGTCTACGGCCTCGGTCCGGCGGAGGCCGCACAGGCCGCGCGCCTGGCCGTCGTCGGTCAGAGCCAGCTCGGTGCGATGGCCAGCACGGTGGATCGCACCTTCGTCGAGGCGATGACGATCGGGCGCGAGGCCCGCACGCTCGAGGCCGAGCGCCAGCAGCGGCTGGCCGCCGGGTTCTCGATCGGCGACACCGCCGGGCTTGCTCCCGGTGTCGCTGCGCCTGCGGCGATGGCTCCCGAGGTCGCCGCGCAGGCCGCAGCCCGCGCCGTTGCCGAGGG
>DATIPJ010000617.1:0-2527 GCA_035472155.1 Kofleriaceae bacterium | reverse complement strand
GCCAGCCGACGTCGACGGCCGTGAGCAGTTTGAAGGCGGTCATGAACAGGGCGACGTTGAGCGCGAAGGCGACGACGATGCCGGCGACGACGGCGACGGCGCCGTGTGAGCTCGCGCCGACGAATCCGGCGGCGGTTGTGGAGACGACGCTGAGCGTGCCGAGGGTCGCGAGCATGCCCAGACCGCGCAGGTGAGCGAAGACGAAGTTGGGCCTGTGCTTGAAGGGCACACCCCAGATGCGGTTGAAGGCGTTCTGCGTCGCGCCGGTGATGCCCATGCCGGCGAGCAGCGAGCCGACGACGCCAATCCCCAAACCGACGCCGCTGCCGGTGAGCGAGTGCAGTTTGAGCTGGTCGCTGACGAGCGGAAACTGCCCGAGCGCGCCGTCGAGGATCTTCTTCTGCTCGCCGGGATCGCCCTGCAGGACGAAGCCGAGCACGGTGACGAGCACGAGCAGTAGCGGGAACAGCGAGACGAACCCGTAGTAGGCGATCAGGGCGGCGAGCTGCCCGGCTTGGTCGTCGGTGAACTTCTTGACGACGGCGGCGACGAAGCCGATGCGCGGACTCTGCTGCTGGCGGCGGTCGAGCTCATGGAGGGTGTCGGTGATGCCCATCAGACGCGCCCGCGGGGGTTGGCCCGCACGCGATCGCCGGCCGTGCGGCGCAATTGGGCGGGGGGGCTGCAGGCGATCGCGAGCGACATGCTCATGTGTCTACCCGATGTGACGGCGAAAAACGAGTGGCGGACAGCGGATCGCCGTACCCGTCGACCGGCCGTAGGCCAGATCTGGCGCACGAGGTCGCGATCGTCGCGTGCGCCAAGCGTGACCTGCTGCTGCGCGTGCACCGGCATCGATTGCGTCACGAGGATCTCGAGGACTGCTACAGCCAGGCGACTCTCGAGCTGGTCGCGCACGCACAGAACGGGGGCGTCTTTGCTAATCGCCGACATGTCGCCAACGCGATCGAGCTGCGTTTCCTCTCTCGCGTTCGCGATCGCAGGAGAGCGGTCGGCGGTCGCAGCCCGATGCAGGCCGCGCTGGAGCAAGCGACGGCGTTCGGCGACGCCGGCGGCGCGACGCTCGAAGTCGTCGACGCCAGAGCGTCGGTCGAGAGGATCGTGTTGGCGCGAGACGACCTCCGCAGAATCCGGCGCGCGGCGCGGCGCCTCACCGACGATCAGCGACGCGTGATCGCCTCGCAGCTCGCGGGCGAGAGCTGCGATGCGTGCTGCTCGCGTTTGGGCTGGTCGCGCGAGAAGTACCGCAAGGTCGCACAGCGCGGGCGGGCGCGGATCGGGCTGCTGGTCGAACGGCAGGACTCGACTGTCCCCTCCGAGCGGTAGCGGTCGGATGAGTGGTCAGGACCGGCTTATGAACGTGATTTCTCCCCCTCATACGTCGGTCCCGCAGGGACGCCGGTCGTCGGTTGAACGGACGACGACACGGCGATGCCCTTCCGCGCGCAGGCGGCCGGGAGCCCGGTATCTCCCCGCTTGGCTTCCGGCCGTTGGCGTGTCGCGGTGCCGGACCGACGCCGTTGATCCCCCAGCAACAGCCGGATCGCGGGCCCGTTTCCGCGTGGTGGGAGAGGACGAGTTCTTTCAGGGGAGCGGCCTCGATTGGCCTCCGGCGCCCGCCGACGGCTCACGACAGAGCCGCTGGCCGCGTCGGGTGGCGGGGGCGGCGATCGTCGCAACGGTCGGTGCAGTCGGAGGCGCGATCGCCGTGAGCACGTCGCTCCCAGCGAGACATCCTCGGGATGCCGCGACTCACCGCCTGAAGCCTTCCATTCGACCGACCAGGCCGGCGATTGCGCGGAGCATGCTCGCGCGCGTCGAATCGCACGCGCGAGCGCTTCGCGGTTCGCGCGGTGAGCCCGCGCAACGACGCCAACAGATTCGGCCCGACTGGCGGATGCGCCCCGCGCCGCCGCGCAGCGATCGGGCACGAACGGTCGGCCGTGGGCGCCGCTCAGCGGCCGAAGGCGGCCACCAGGCGGCGGCCGTTCGCGACACCGCGCCGGCGGCGCGCGTCGCGAGTTTCGCCCCGCGCCCAGCGCAAGTGCGCCAGCCGGAGTTCGGGTTTGAGCGGTGAGCGGGCGACGCGACACCCAAAGCGCTCAGCCGGCCGTGAGAATCGTGACGCGCCCGCTGTGGCAGCATCGTCTGGCCGCCGCGCTGCCGCGCTATCTCCTCTATGCCGCGTGCTTCGCCGGCCTGCTGGCGAGCGCACGGTTTGCGATTGCACCTCCGCGCGGGCGTCTACCCACGCGATCGGCTCCGGCCGCGCCACCGGTGGATCTGGCCGCCGAGGGGTATGCGTCGCTGTTCGCGCGTCGATATCTGACCTGGGATGCGGGTCGACCGCAGCTGAGCGAGGAACTGCTCGCGCTGATGACAGGCCCTGCGATCGAGTCCAACGCCGGGCTGAGCCTGCCGGCGAGCGGACGGCAGCGCGTGCTGTGGGCTGAAGTCGTGCAGGTGCGCGGACTGGGAGAAGGCGGGCACGTTTACACGGTCGCGG
>DATIPJ010000616.1:0-4616 GCA_035472155.1 Kofleriaceae bacterium | reverse complement strand
AAGCTCGATCGCACCAAGCTGACCTCGAACGCGAGCGCGTACTTCAGCGACGCCGCGATCGACGAGTTCGCCAAGACGCTCGAGCCGCTCGGCGCGGTGCAGAGCCTCGAGCAGACGTCGAGCACGCAGCGCGGCGGCATGGCGGCGCGGCGCTACCAGCTGAAGTACGCGAGCAAGACGTTCTCGATCAGCGTGTACGAGATGCCCGAGGGCAAGATCGAGCAGTTCCTGATCGACGAGGATCGCTAGCGACGAGGGCCGCCGGTCAGCGGCCGGCCGTGTGCCCCGACCACGACTCGTAGTCGGCGATGCGCTTGGACAAGACGGAGACGTCCTCGCCGGTGGTCGCGCGCTCCTCGGCGGCGACCACGAGCAGTCCCATCGCGGCCTGCAGCAGACGGCCGCCGGTGAGCGGCAGGTTGGCGCCGCGCAGCGCGTACTCGCGGACCTCGGAGATCCGGAACGCGACCTGGCCGACCTGCAGGTAGTCGCCGCGCAGGTAGACGACGTCGGCGCCGACCAGGAGCGCGTGCTCGAGCTCGCGGCGCGCGGAGGCCTCGCCTTTGCCCTCGGCCTGGGCGCGCATGCGGCGCTTGGCGTCCTCGTAGACCTCGGGCCGCGTGATCGGCGCGTCGCGCGTGTAGGGCACGAGCTGCTCCGCGATCGCCTTGGCCGCCTCGGGGCCGTCGGCCACGTGGAGCGCGACCTCGAGGTCGCCGAGCGCGAGCAGGAGGTCGCGGCTGCGCGAGCGCCGGCGCGCCTCGCTGAATCGCTCGTGTGCGAGGTAGCACAGGCCGGCGACCGCGAACACGCCGCCCGGGACGATCGAGAGCGCCGCGGCGGCGACCCCCGCCGTCGCGAGGCACGACGCCACCAGCGGCCCTGTCGACGACCGGCTGATCAGCTCCACGCGATCGAGCAGGCGCGTATCGAGGCGGATGATCGGGTTCCCCGGCGGCGCGATCACCAGCCACGCGCCGTCGACCCCGATGCCGCTGCGCGGCAACAGGCGGGTCCGGTCGATCGACGTCGGGGCAACGGCTTCCATGGACGATCAACCCTACCCTAGCTCGACGACGCCGACCTCGGCGAGATGAGCAAACGCCAGTAGCGCCTCGGCTTCCCGAACACCTGCGGACTTGATGAGGGATAACAGATCCCATCGGCCGTCGACGCGATTGGCGAGCTCGAGCTCGGTCGCGTTGAGGCCGTGCTCGGGCGACGGGGGCTGGAGCCGCTTGGGAACCCGATGCCGCGACAGCAGCTGCTTGGCGACCTCGGCGACGCGCGAGCGCTCGACCTGCGTGAATGTCTTGCGGACCTCGGCATCGCTCGGATCCTGGTGTAGCGCCTGGACCGCCATCGCGAATGCACCTGCCCGATCGCCCTGGCGCAGGCGGCCGCGCGCGCCCGCGGCCAGCTCGACCGCGGAGTTGGTGCGCTCGCGCTGGCGGCGGTCGACGGTGAGGCGGCCGGCCTCGAGCATCTTTGCGAGCGCATCGTAGGTGGCGTAGCGCTCGCCGGAGAACGTGGCGGCGATGTCGGCCGCCGTGCGTCGATCGCCTGCCAGCGACCAGATCCGCGGCGCATCGATGACTTGCGCCGGGTCGGGGGGTGGCGGGAGTGCATTGGTCGGTACGTAGAACGTCGCGTCGTCCGAGCCGATCACATTCATGATCGCGGTCATCCGTGCGACCCGGCGGCGCGCCACGGTGAGGCAGATTTCGATCGGAAGCTGGGCATTTACGCCGGTCGTCGGCGGTTGAGAGCGTGGAACGACATCGAACTGTCCCTCGGTCCAGGTCAGGACATCCGTGATCGTTTCACGGATCTTGGTGGCCAGGATCTCGATCAGATCGATCTCCGTGATCAGGCCCGACATCAACAGCACTTTGCCCAGCGGCACACCGGTCTCGGCGCGCGCTTCGAGCGCGTCGGCCAGCGCGCGCTCGGCGACCACACCGCTGCGCACGAGGATCACGCCGAGCTGCTCGTCGCGGCGGTTCGAGCTCGCCCACACGATCGAGCCGCTCTCGACGACGAGGCTGCGCTGGACGCCGCGGCGCTCGAATGTGATCGGCGTCGTCATCCGCCGCCGGCTCAGCCACTCGAGCACGTCCTCCGCGGGCATGGTACCGAGCGCTCCGCGGACCGACATCTCTTGAGCATAGCTGAGAATCGGTTATCTTGTGGCCATGACCGTCGAGGACCCGGAGCCGACGAACCGATCGGCGAGCGAGCTTCCTGTCGCGACCGCGCTGCCCAAGCCAGCTGCACCCGTGCCGGCGCCGCCGCGCACCAAGGCGATCGTGCTCGATCCGCGCGTGCTGCTCGTCGGCGGAGGCGTGGCACTCATCGGCGTGCTGGTGCTCGCGGTGTTCCTCTGGATGGTGCCGACCGCGGCCGCGCGCGAGCTGCAGGCCGCGTGTCGCGGCATGAAGATCGAGTCCGAGCTCAACCCGGCGCTGTGTCCCAATGGCGCGGCGTGCTCGCTGCCGATCGCGGCGCCCGACTTCACGGCGCAGGACATCACCGGCAAGCAGGTCAAGCTGTCCGACCTGCGCGGCAAGGTCGTGCTGCTCAACTTCTGGGCGTCGTGGTGCGGCGTCTGCAAGACCGAGAAGCCGGCGCTCAGCGCGATGGCGGGCGAGATGGCCAACGACGACTTCGTCGTGATCGCGCTGGCGTCGGACCACTCGTGGGCCGATGCGCTGACCGCGGTGCTCGAGGCGCTCGTGCCCCAGGCGGTGCCCGAGGGCAAGCCGACCATGGAGAAGATCAGCGCGGCGTTTCGCCAGGCGCTGCCGCACGGCGCGCCGTTCAAGGTCTGGCTCGATCCGCCGCCCGGCGACGAGAACATCGGCAAGATCACCGCGTCGTGGGGCATCAAGGCGGTGCCCGAGAGCGCGCTCATCGATCGCCGCGGCAACATCCGCGCGTACTTCGTGAACAAGCGCGACTGGCAGACGCCGGTCGCACAGACCTGCCTGCGCTCGGTCATCGACGGCGATTGACGTGGCGCGCGTCCTCGTCATCGACGACGAGCCCGATGTGGTGCGCCTGATCCTGAAGGTGCTCTCGGGGCGCGGTCACGTCGTCTCGACGGCGCGCGATGGCGCCAGTGCGCTGGTCCGCGTGCAGGAGGAGCGGCCCGACGTGATCCTCCTCGACAACGACCTGCCCAAGATCGATGGCGCCGAGGTCTGCCGGCGGATCAAGACCGACGCGGCGACCGAGCGCATCCCGATCGTCATGATGACGTCGGCGTACATCGACATCTACGACATCGGCGCCGAGGGCGGGCCCGATGCGTTCGTCGTGCGGCCGTTCGCGCGCGAGGTGCTGGCCAACGCGGTCGAGCGCATCCTGTTCCGACGCTGAGCGCGGCCAAAAAACAAGATGACGCGCGTCCCGTTCACGATCCTCACCGGCTGGCTCGGCGCCGGGAAGACGACGGCGCTCAACCGCATGCTCGCGGCGACGCACGGCAAGCGGATCGCCGTGCTGGTCAACGAGCTGGGCCGGATCTCGATCGACACCCAGCTCATCATCGGGCGCGGCGGCGACGTGCTCGAGCTCGCGGGCGGCTGCGTGTGCTGCAAGGTCGACATCAAGAACGACCTGTGGGACGGCATCGGCGACATCGTCGCGCGCTCGGCGCCCGATTCGGTCGTGCTCGAGACCACCGGCATCGCCGAGCCGGCCGCCATCCTCGACGGCCTCGTCCGCGTGCCGGACGCCGTGCGCGATCGCATCCAGCCCGCGGGCGTGATCTGCGTGGTCGACGCCGAATCCGGGGCGCGCGCGGTCGAGACCCGCGACGAGGCGCGCGAGCAGGCGATGAGCGCGGACCGCGTGATGCTCGCCAAGCTCGACGTGGCGAGCGGCGATGCTGTGCGGGCCACCCACGCCGTGCTCGATGCGATCGCGCCGCACGCCGAGCGCGCGGGCTTTCCGGCCGATGACGCCGGCGCGCGCGCCATGACCGCCTGGGTGATCGAGCCGCGCAAGCTGCGCGCATGGAGCGATCGCCGCCGCGCTCCCGAGGCGCACGACGGGCGCGACCACCATCACCCCAATCAGCTGATCGCCGTGACCTTCAGCGACGACGCACCGCTCGTCGGCGAGCGCGTCCTGGCCTACGTGCAATCGCTCGGCGACCGGCTCATCCGCGCCAAGGGCTTCGTGCACCTGGCGGGCGATGCGCGGCGCGGCTTCCTCGAGCGCGCGGGGATCCGCACCGAGCTGCGTCCCGGCGGCGACTGGACCGGGCCGCCGCGCACCGAGCTGGTGCTGATTGGCGACGACCTTGACGAGGCCGCGGTCCACCGGGCGCTGTGGGCCTGTCGCGCGATGGGCTAGGGGCTGGCCGGACAGCGCCTAGCGCCAGGACGCGCCGCGGACGTGGGTCAGCGCGGCCTCGCCGGCGACCAGGCCGACGTCGTCGGCGTCGTGGACGGCGAGGCCGACGAGATCGCCGCCGGCGGGCACCGCGCCGAACGCGGCGTCGACGGCGATCCACGCGCGGCCGGTCCATGCGACCGCCCAGCGATGGCGGATCAGGCGGTCACCGTCGACGCGCAGGCCGGTCACGACCCGCGTCGGGATGCCGCGCG
>DATIPJ010000615.1:0-8778 GCA_035472155.1 Kofleriaceae bacterium | reverse complement strand
CGCCCCGAGCATCTCGGGCGGCGGCAACCTCAGCGTGATGTTCAACATCGATCCACTCGATGTCGAGTTCCCGACGTACTCGGGCGGCACGATCGTCGCCACCGATACGCTGGCGGTGATCGAGACCTGGGCTCCGACCGGGATCAACTACCTCAACATCGTCCACCCGACCGCCACGGGCACCGAGTGGGTGCCGTTCACCGTCGGGCCGCTCGGTCACTGGACCAGCGGGCCGACCGGCGGCAACGGGCCGTCCCGCGGCACCACCGTCGGCGTCGTTCGCGACACCAGGGCGCAGACCTACACCGTGTACGTCTACAACGGCGGATACGTCGATGGTCTGCAGACCTTCACGCTGCCGTACACGCAGCCGGTTCAGGGCAGCCATGCGCTCATGGGCCCCACGCGGGTCCTCGTCGGCGCCGGCCCGCTCACGCCGGGCACGACGTGGTGGGGCCAGGGCACGCCCGCCTACCGATCGTCGTACGGTGCGCGCATCGACGACGTCGCGATCTGGAACTCGATGCTCAGCAAGCGCGAGTTCAACCGGATCGCCAGCTCCCGCGGCTACGGCGAGACCGGCCGTACGTTCTGGCCCGCGGACATGACGCTGGTCGACTACGGCACCCAGGAGCTCAAGTCGCCCGTCGCAGCCGACATGCTCGCGGCGCAGATCGCGCATATCGAGCTCGCAGACCGGCTCGCGGTGCACATGCGCACGCAGGCCCAGGCGGCGTGCGACAACCACGATGCGGCCGCGCGCGCCGACGTCGACGCGATGGTCGCGCGGCTCGGCCGCACGGTGCGCCAGTCCACCGCGGTCTTGAGCCTGGTCAACAACGCCGACAGCGATAGCGCGAACGCCAACCGCGAGTTGCTCGGCGCCAAGACCAGCGAGCTGTTGCGCGACATCGACACGCTCGTGTCGTGCCGCAACCCGTACAGCATGGGCGACACCGAGGTGCCGCTGTACTTCGGCAGCATCTCGCCCGCCACCGACGAGCGCGCGGCGTTCTTCGCCGCCTCCGACCACCTGCTGAGCCTGGCCGAGCAGCGCGCGCAAACCGCGCAGACCGCGCTCGACACCGTGCGCACGCGCTGGGATCAGGCGCGCCAGAGCCAGATCCAGCAGCTGCAGGACGACACCGCCCGCTCGATCCGGGTCGACGAGGTCACCAGCAAGTACGGCGACGCGATGATCCGGCTGTGCGGCATGTCGGACGTCACGGCGGCGCAGGTCATGCAGGACGTGGCGGCCGGAACGTTCCCGGTCGACAGCTGCTTCATCAAGCCGCCCGGGCCGCCGCCGAACCCCACCTGCCCGACGTCGAGCACCAGCGGCCCGATCATGGACGCCGACCCGACGTGCTACCGCGGCACCCTGGGCGGCTCGCTGATGGACATCCGCGCCGCGTATCACGCGCAGCAGGCCGCGTACAACGCATGGCAGGCCGCGATCGGCAACGCGGAGGGTGCGAATCGACTGTGCGTGCTCAAGGAGATGGACGTGTTCGGCTGCTCGGCGGTCGATGCCCACGCGCTGTCGGGCGTGACCTGCCCGCCCGGCCACGAGGGCACGCTCACGCTGATCGACAAGTTCAACCACGAGATGCACAAAGCCGAGGAGGAGAAGAGCTGGTTCGACACCGTGGTCAAGACGATCTCGACCGCCGCCGCGGTGGTCGCCGCCGTGGCCACCACCGGGCCTGGTGCGGCGTTCCTGATCGCGGCATCCGGCGTGCTGTCGACGCTGGACGAGCCGATGAGCAACTCGATGGAGGACAGAAAGCGCGCCCACGAGGCGATGCTGCAATCGCGCGCCCTGATCGAGGACGTACAAGCGTGCTGGAACACCGCCGAGCAGTACGAGCGCGCGATCGGCGCGGCCGAGGAGGCCTCCAAGGAGGCGTCGAGCCGCATGCAATCGGCGATCATCGCGTTCGAGAACGGCGTCGCGGAGGCGCACGAGATCCTCGCCGCGGGCCCGGTCGAGATCGGCCGCGAGATCAACCGCCCGTCGATTCCGATCGCATTCCACTACTGGCTGCCCGAGGCGCTCGAGAGCTATCAGTTCGCGTTCGAATCGGCGCGCCGCTACACGTACATGGCGCTGCGCGCGGTCGAGTACGACACGCTCGACAGCTACACGTTCTCGCAGAGCGGCAAGCCGTCGCGCGGCGCGGTGCTCGGCGCCTGGCTGCCGCCGACCCTGACCCAGCAGCTCTCGCTGATGCGCGACCAGACCAACACGCGGCAGACCATCCACGGTCCGCCGAGCCTGGGCCACATGACGTTCGATCTCGGCGCCAAGTTCTTCGGGCTCAGCGAGAGTTCGTCCGACTTCGGGGCCTCGCTCACCCAGTACGCGCGCCCGGTGTACTCGCAGCGCGGCGAATACCTCGGCCTCGGCGTGCGGTTCAGCCTGGTGCCACAGGGCGACGACGAGTCGCCGACCTGGCGATGCGCCGAGCGGATCTGGCGGGTCAACGTGGGCGCGACCGGCTTCCCGACGCTCGCCGACGGGGTGCACGTCAAGCTCCTCAAGCGCAACGTGTTCGCGAGCCGGCGCTGCGACGACAGCGGCTTCCAGGTCGCGTCGCTGCGCCCGAGCGTGAACCTGCTCGTCAGCGGTGGCGAGCCCGGCGCCTACGTCCCCGAGAGCACGAGCTCGGCGGCCGACGTGCGCCTGATGGACTTCAACCAGCCCGACGCGCTGTTCAACTTCAAGAACCGCGACGACTTCCTGAACGGCTCGTCCGCCGAGCTGTCGCTCCAGGAGCTGTACGGCGACTACGTGCTGCTGTTCCCCGCAGCGGCGCTGTCGTCGGGGCTCTCGCTCGCGGACCTGCGCGATTTCTTCGTCCGGTTCGACTTCCTCTCGATCGACAACACGCCGCCGATTCTGCTGATGAAGCACGCCGCTGCCGGCAAGCCGATCGTCGTTCCCTGATCTGGCGATGACCTGACCCTTTGTGTCGGTCGGCGCGCCACGCCTGCGGATGGCCGTGGCGCGCCGGCCGGCGCTCCCCGTTCAAGGAGATGTTGATGAGGTTTCCGCGTGTGGTGGTTCGCAATCGCATGACAGCCGCGCTGGCTGTCCTCGGTGGCATCGGTATCGGGCTCGCCCCGACGGCAGCGTTCGCGCTCGGTGGTCCGTCACCCGGGGCTGCCAGCGCACAGACCGTGAAGCTGCCGTCGGGGCCGGGCTCGGTGCGCGGCCTGGCCGACAACGCCCAGGTCAGCGGCTTCACCGGCCAGGTCGAGTACGCGGTGCCGATCGAGCTGCCGGCCGGCCCGGGCGGCATCGCCCCGGCGCTGTCGCTCGGCTACGACGGTGACCTCGGCAACGGCCCGATCGGCGTCGGCTGGGCGCTCTCGCAGCCCGGGATCCGGCGCACGCTGCGGCTCGGCGTACCGAGCTACACCGCGGCCGACGAGCTCGAGCTGATGGGCATGGGCGGCGGCGGCCAGCTGGTCGCGCTCGCCGGCGGCGGCTATCGCGCCGAGGGCCGCGGCAACAGCATCGTCGGCAGCGCCATCGATGGCGGCTTCCAGCTGATCGGCGCCGACGGGAAGGTCTATCGCTTCGGCACCACCGACGCCGGCCGCAAGGCCTCGGGCACGCGGGTCGCCGTCTGGTACCTCGAGCAGATCCGCGACGCCGCCGCGCAGACCATCGACTACCACTACCGCCAGGATCGCGGCGAGGTCTACCTCGACTCGATCACCTGGGGCCCGATGGTCGGGGCCGACCGCGCGTTTCGCGCCGAGCTGGTCTACGAGGACCGCAGCGACGCAGTGGTCAGCTACCGCACCGGGTTCCGCGTCGAGTCGGCGCAGCGCCTCGCGCAGATCCGCGTGTGGTCGTTCGGCGCCGTGTCGCGCGTGACCGCGCTCGACTACGACGGCACGTTCGCGCTGTCGCGGCTCTCGGGCGTGCGCGTGACCTCGGCCGACGGCGCCGACGCGCTGCCGGCGCTCGCCTTCCACTACGCCGCGCCCACCACCGGCGCGGTGACCCAGGTCCCCGACGTCACGGGCTGGGCGCTCAACCAGCAGGGCACAAGCCTGTTCGATGTCGACGGCGATGGCGCGATGGATCTCCTGCGCCTCTTGCCGACCGGCCACAGCTTTCGGCGCAACCTGGGTGGCCGGTTCGATGCGCCCCGCGCGATCCCCGGCGCGGCCGGTGCATCGCTCGACCAGGTACGCCTCCTCGATCTGACCGGGGACTCGGGTGCCGAGCTGGTCTGGCAACAGGGCTCGCAATGGAACGTGTTCCAGCTGACCGGCGATCCGTCGAGCCGCAGCTGGGCGTCGCTCGGCAGCTGGGGCGGCGCGCAGAACGTGCCGCTCAGCTCGGTGACCGTCGCCGATCTCAACGGCGACTACCTGATGGACGTCGCGTCGGTCTCGGGCAGCTCGATCCAGGTCCGGTTCGGTACGCTGACCGGCCTCGCGGCGCCGGTGTTGCGCGGCGCGATCGATCCGCTGCGCTCGTTCATCGCGCCGGGCAACGCGGCGACCTCGTTCCCCGACATCAACGGCGACGGCCTGGCCGACGTCGTGTACCTCAGCACGTCGTCGATGTTCCTCTACCTGGGGCGCGGCGACGGCACGTTCGAGCGCTACCGGGACATCGCGTACCCCTGGACCGGCACCGTGCCCAACGCGTCGATCCGCCTCGGCGACCTCAACCGCGACGGCCTGCTCGATGTCGCGGTCGTCCGCGCGGGCAACGTCGAGTGGTACCGGGGCCTGGCCAACGGCACGCTCGATCCGGCGCCGGTGCGCATCGTGCGGCCCGCGGGCACCGACGCCAGCGTCGTGGTCGCGCTCGCCGACGCCAACGGCAACGGCTCCGAGGACATCGTGTGGTCGTCGGACGCGGGCATGTGGGTGCTCGATCTCGCCGGGCCGACCTGCGCCGGCATGCTGCTCGGGATCGACAACGGCCTCGGGCAGACCCAGTCGTTCGGCTACGACGCCTCGGCGCAGCTCGCGTTCGCCGCGGCGACCGCCGGCGCGCCGTGGACGACGACGATGCCGGTCTCGATCCCGGTCGCGTCCTCGGAGCGGCTGGCGTTCGCGTCGGGGGACCCGGCGCGCTCGACGCGGCTCGAGGTGCGCGACGGCATCTACGATCGCAGCGAGCGCCGCTTCCTCGGCTTCGGTCAGTCGACCCTGACGCGGCCCGACCCGGCCGACGGCGGCTCGCTCGATCAGGTCGTGCGCCACATCCAGCGCTTCGCGCCCGGCCTCGGGCTCGATCGTCCGCTGCGCGGACAGGTGACCTACGAGCGCCTCGAGGACGGCACCGGCAAGGTGTTCCGCGAGACGACCAACGCGCTCGCATCGCTCACGATCGACGGGCTGCCGTCGACCGAGCCCCGGCTGCGCCGCGCCGGCGTGCTGGAGACCGTGGTGCGCAGGCTCGAGGGCGCGGCAACGCCCGTCGACATCCGCACGCGCTATCAGCACGACGGCGAGGGCCGCGTGATCGAGGAAGACGCCGACGGCCGGATCGATCTGGCCGGCGACGAGTCGATCCGCCGCCGCCGCTACACTTCGGCGGACGCGACCACCGGCGTACGCGACCTCGTCTGCGAGGAGGAAGTGGTCGGCGCCGACGGCGTCTCCGCCGGCAAGACGCGCCACCTCTACGGCGACAACACGGCCATCGCGCCGCTGTGCCAGCCGGGCAAGGGCTGGCTGCGCGAGGAGCAAGGCTACCTCTCCGACGGCGACCGCTGGGTCGCGCAGCGCCGCACGACCTACGACGCCGCGGGCAACGCGATCTCGCAGTCGAGCGGCGGCGTCACGCGCCTCATCGGCTATGACAGCTACGGCCAGTTCGCGGTGTCGGAGACGGTGACGCCCGAGGCCGGCCGCGACCTCGTGTGGCGCATGGGGTGGGACAACACCCTCGGCCGTCCGCGCCAGCTGACCGGCCCCGACGGCGCGGTCACCAACGCAAGCTACGACGGGCTCGGCCGCCTGACCGGGCTCGCCAACGGCAGCGCGCCGCCGCACGTGGTGGTTCGCTACCGCTGGACCGCGCCGCGGCCGCGCACCGAGACCTTCACCTTCGACGGCGATCCGGCCGCGCTCGGCGCACTGCCGACGAGCTGGACGCCCGGCGCAGGCTGGCGGCACACCGTCGAGCTCACCAACAGCGCCGGCGAGCCCTGGCTCACCGCCGTGCAGCTCGACACCGCGCGCTGGATCGTGAGCGGGCTGCGCGCGCGCGACAGCCACGGCCGGACGATCAGCGTCGCCGATTCGCTGTACGCCAGCGGCGCCGACCCCGAGACGCTCGCGCTCCCCGCGCATCCGACCGGGCAGACCGTCGTCTACGACGCGCTCGACCGCGCAGTGCTACAGACGCTGCCCAACGGCACGCAGAAGCGCGTGGCCTACACGCCGCTCGGCGTCACCACCACGACCGACGGCCTGGCCTCGGTCGCGACCCAGATCGACGGCCTGGGCCGCACGATCCGCACCGAGCGCACCGTCGGCGGCACGGCCGAGTCGATCGACGCCAGCTACGACGCCGCCGGCCGCGTGCTGCACTACCGCCTGCAGAGCAGCGCAGCCGATCACGCATTCACGTACGACACCCTCGGGCGGCTCATCCACGCCCACGATCCCGACATCGGCGACCGCGCGATGTCCTACGACGACGGCGGCGCGCTCACCCGCAGCATCAACGGCGCCGGCGAGGCGGTCGACTACGCCTACGACGGCGCGGGCCGATTGATCTCGGTCACCGCCGACGGCGCGCCGATCCGCTTCCACTACGATCAGCCGCGCAGCGCGGGACCGGCGGCCTCAAGCTACACGTTCACCGCCGGGCGGCTCGCCTGGGTCGAGGAAGCGACCGGCACGGTCGACCTCGGCTACGACGTGCAGGGCCGCCGCACCGTGTTCCATCGCAACATCGTCGACGGCGCGACGACGGTCGAGGCCACCGAGACCCAGACGCTGTCGCCCTCGGGCCTCCTGCTCTCGCTGGCGTTTGACGATGGGCTCACGCTGCCGCTCGCCTACGACGCCGCGGGCCGCGCGATCCGCGCCGGCGACGAGTGGGTGCTCGACGATCAGACCGCCTCGGGCGACATCCTGGCCGAGCATTTCGGCAACGGCGTTGCGCAGAGCTACGAGCGCGACCTCCTGCGTCAGCCCACCCGCATCCGTATTGCACGTGCAACCCAATCGCTTTACGACGTCGCGATCGGCCACGCCGCGTTCGGCGCGATCTCGTCGGTGACCGACAGCGACGGCCACGGCCTCGACCACACGGCGAGCTTTGGCTACGACGGTGGCGGCCGCCTCACGGCCGCATCGATCGGCGCCACCGGCCCCGCGCAGTTCCAGTTCTCGTTCGCGTACGACGGCCTGCAGAACATGGTGCGCCGCACGGTGGCCGGCCCGGCGCAGCTCGGCGTGCTCGCCGGCCGCTACGAGTACGGCGGCACCGGCCCGCGGCAGCTCACCCGGGTCGCCGCGATCGCCGACGGCGCGACCGTGGCGAGCTTCGCGTACGACGCCGCCGGCCGGCAGACCCAGCACGCGGGCAAGACGCTGCGCTACAACGCGCTGTCGCAGCTGATCCGCGTCGAGGGTCTCGCCACCGGCAGCGGCAGCGTCGAGCATCGCTACGGCTACGACGGCGAGCGCGTGCTCACGCGCGACAGCGCCGGCACCAGCTACTGGCTCACGCCCGACCTCGTCCAGGCCGGCGGCGTGCGCGATCACTACGTCCGCGTCAACGGCCGCACCGTCGCGCGCATCACTCTTGGCGGCGGCACGTCCGGCAGCGTCGCGGCCGGCGTCACCGCCACCAGCACGATCACCAGCCTGTTGCGCGGCGGCGCGATCGCCCTCGTCGCGCTGCTGCTGATCGCCCTCGTCACCCCGGTCCGCGCGCGCCGCGGCCGGCCGATCTGGCTCACCCGCGCGAGCCATCTCGCGCTGATCGCCCTGCTCGCTCCCGGCTGCACCGGCGGCGGCCTCGGCACCAGCACCTCGGCGATCGCCTGGCAGACCACCCGCAAGCTCTACCTCCACCAGGGCGTCGGGGCAGGCCCGTCGCTGATCACCGACGCCGCCGCGGCGGTCTACGAGGAGCGCCGCTACGAGCCATTCGGCGAGGCGATCGACGCCTACCGCGAGGGCAGCGGCATCACGGCGGTCGACTACCGCCGCGAGTCGCTCAACGGCCTCAACAAGCCCTCCGATCCCGACACCGACATGTCCTATCACGGCGCGCGCTGGCTCCCGAGCGACACCGGGCAGTGGCTCACGCCCGATCCTCCGGTCAAGGCACCCGACGCCAAGTTCCAGCTCGAGTTCTGGGCGCTGCATCCGTACCAGTACGTCAATCAGAATCCGATCGCGTACTGGGATCCCGACGGCAACAGCCCCGACGTGATCGACCGGACCAACGACGTCGACCCGATCTCGCACAAGACGTTCTCCACCGACGATGTCTCGCGCCTGCGCGACTTCTTCGTCCAGAACGCGGCCAACCCCAAGCCGGCGGGCGGCTCGAGCGGCAACACCGATCCGGCCATGCGCTACAGCTGCATCGGAACGCTCAACCACGGCATCGAGAAGCTGTTCAACAAGGACCTGTGGACGGGCAATGGCGCGAGCGAGGTCGACAAGACCCAGGACAAGATGATCAAGAAGGGCATGACGCTCGGCGAGGCCAAGGTGAAGTACACCTGGGACAACGTCGCCAAGGATGCGACCGCAAAGACGAGCGAGTGGGAC
>DATIPJ010000614.1:0-15147 GCA_035472155.1 Kofleriaceae bacterium | reverse complement strand
GCCCATGGCGCTCGGGCCATGTCCCGAGCACGGCATCGGCCTCGTCGAGCGCGCCGCGATGCTGTGCATGGATAGCACGGTAGTAGTCGTGATCTTCGCTACCCGGTAGGAGCTGTGCGAGCGCGGCACTGCGATCATCGGACAGGGCTAGCGCTTCGAGGATTTCCAGATCCATCGTCCCAGCGTACATGTTAGGCTCGTACCCGACATGCTGCGCCGGTGGATCACCCTCGGTTTGCTTGCGGGAGTGACGACGTTCGCCAGCGCATCGCCGTCGCAAGAAAAATCCACCGCCGCGGCGGCGCATGTTTCGGGCACCACGCAGCGCACGTCGAAGAGCGGACGATCGAAGCGCGGTGTCGTGCGCGCGCACAGCGAGAACATGCCGCGCGGCTTCACGTGGCCGCCGTCGCGCGCGATGGCCACCGCCGAGGCCGCGTGCACGCGCGCGCTCGACGCCGGGCGCGTCGCATGGAAGCCGGCGCACCGCGAGGGCCGCATCGCCGCCGCCGTCACGATCAACGACGGCATGCTCGGCGGCATCGCGTACACGCCGGTGTTCGGCAGGGGCCCCTACAAGCTCGACTGCCAGCTCGCCAAGGCGCTGCACGCGATCGGCCCCGACCTCTACGCGGCCGGCGTGCGCGAGGTGCGGTTCGGCAGCATCTACCGCTGGAGCAACGTGCGCGTCGGCGGCAAGACCAAGAACGCGCTGTCTCGCCACGCGCTCGGGCTGGCGATGGATGTCGTCTCGTTCGTCGACGACAGCGGCCGCGAGGCCCGGGTCGAGCGCGACTACGGCGGCGGCGATCCGCTGCTCCATGCGATCGAGCACCTGATCGACGGCTCGAGCCTGTTCCGCCTGGTGTTGACCCCGAGCAACGACCCGATCTCGCACCACGACCACTTCCACATCGAGGCCAACCCGAGCTACGCGACCGCGACGCGGCGAGGCCGCAGTAGCTAGTTTTCGCCGCCCGCGTCGCTCACCAGTGCACGTCGATCGTCTGATCGATGCTGCCGCTGCACGCGAGCTGCCCGAGGAGGGAGCCCGTCGTCCCCGGCGCGTTGAGGCAGCCGAAGTTGTCCATCGTGGTCAGCGGCCCGCGCACGCTCCACTTCTGGCGCAGGCTGCCGTTGCAGTCGGCGATCCGCACCGGCTGCGCCTGTGCGAGCGGCGTGCTCAGATCGTTCTCGTCGCGGTTGGCCTCGAGGCACTTCACCTGCCCCGCAACCAGGCTGATGATCTGGTCGCCCGCGGCGAGCCGCCACTGCTGCGCCGAGCCGCCGTTGCACGGCCACATCCAGACCGGCGTGCCCGACGCCGGGTTGCCCCACTGCACGTCGAGGCACTGGCCGCCGATGCCGCGGATCGTCCCGTCGGGCATGAACGTCCACTGCTCGTTCGCCGCGACGCTGCTCGCCCAGCCCACCGAGCCGTCCTCCCAGGTGTTGACCTCGGCGCCCGCGGCCGTCGACGCCCACGCCACGTTGAGCTTCTTGCCCGCCAGGCCGCGGATCGACACGTTGCGGAAGTAGTAGCGATCCCAGCCCGGGTTGGTCGCGCCGGTGGTGAACGACAGGTTGCCGATACCACCGGCCGCCGGCGCCATCGCCGTGCCCGGGATCAACACCGGAGGCTGGAAGTTGAACAGCCGGATCGCATCGCCCGCCGGGTTGAATCCGCCGAGCAAGCCGCCCGGGCTGCAGCTGCTCTGCATCACCATGCCGAACAGCGACGTGACGCAGCCGCCGCGCGCGCTCACCAGGTTGCCGCCCGGCTTGCGCCCATACAGCCGCTGGATGCCCATGATGTCGAGCGGGCTCAGCTGCGTCGGGTTCGGCGCGCAGTAGTTCATGATCGAGCGGTCGTCGAACGGCGTGGTGACCGCACCGGGCCACCCCCGCACGATCCAGTCCCAGTCGTCGGCCATGTTGCAGCGCCCGCCGTTGTCGCCGCGCGCCTGCTCGTGCAGCAGACCCAGCGCGTGACCGGTCTCGTGGATCGCCGTGTAGCGCAGGTAATCGGTCATCCCGCCGCCGACGCCGAAGTGGACATCGGCGTGCTGCGGTTCCCAGAACGGGTGGATGACGTACGTCATTCCGCGCCCGCCGGTCTCCATGTGCAGGTCGATGCCGTACGTGCCGCCGCCGCCGCTGTGGCAGTCGCCCCAGCCGCTGAACATCACCCCCGACTCGCGCTGCCAGGTCTCCTCGATCGCTCGTCGCACGAAGTCCTTGATCGTGCTGCGGTCGGGCTCCGCCGGGCCCTTGACGTAGTCGCGCTCGTCCCAGCAGATCGGCACGGTCGTCGTCACGCCGTTGGAGTCGCGACCCCAGCCGAACGCATCGGTCTTGTAGATGCCCTGCTCGACGTCTGCGGTCTGCTCGTCGCCGGGCTCTGCCCCCGGCTCATCCAGCCCTTCGCCCACGTCCAGACACGCCGGCAGCAGGCACACCAATAACGATGCCATCCAAGCTCTGTTCATGACCCCTCTCAGTCGGCGCGATCTGCGCCCTTGTAGAAAGGAGTGCGGCGCGCTCGAGTGTGAAGGCAGAATCGAAAGTCCGGCGCCGCTCGCGCCGAGCGCTAGGCTCCTTCGGTCTTTGGCTGCGCCACGGAACCGGCCTTCTCCGAGGTGTCGCGCCGCATCTGGACCCAGGAGCTCAGATCATCATCCAGGACCTGGTCCAGCGCGGCGCGAAACGCTTCCAGGGTCTTTTCGTCGAGCTCTTCGTTCGTGGCGCGCGCGATCCGGAGTCTTCGATCGAGCGTTTTCAGCCGCGCGACGGTCGTGGTCCGCTTTACCCACAGCGCTCGGTGGTCGTAGAACGCGTCCCACGCGTTGAGCAGGCCCACCAGGGCGCCGGAGACGAGTGCGATGTTCTTGAACGTCGTCTCGTAGGCCTCGGATACCTTCAATCCGAGGAGAACGGTGATGGCAGCGCCGAGCAAGGCGGCACCCATCTTCAGCCAGAACGCCTTTCGCTTGTCGCGAGACCGCTTGCGCGAGAACTCGTCCAACCGCGCTTTGATCTCATCGCCGAGCACGGCTGCCGGTGAATCACGAGCCATCTCTACCTCCTTCGATGGCGATGGTACCGGATCGCCAGGCGTCACAGGCGCAGCGGGCCGCGGCCGTCGCGCGGGATCACGCGCGCGATGGTCTGCAAGATCCAGAGCGTGCGCACGATGCCGGGCGAGAGCACGGGCTTGCCGCTCGTCATCAGCGCGACCGAGATGTCGCGCGATGGATCGGCGTAGACGAACACGTTGGTGAACCCGACGTGGCCGAACGCGCGCTGCGTGTTCAGGCCGAACAGGCTGGCGAACCGGCCGCCGAGCATGAAGCCCATGCCGTAGCGGATCGGCGCGCCGAGGGTGAAGTCGAGCTCGAGGTAGCTCTGCTCGGCGATCGCGCGCGCGATGGTCCGGGTCTCGAACACGCGCACGCCGTCGAGGGCGCCGCCGTCGAGCAAGAGCTGCATGAAGCGCGAGGCGGCATTGGCCGTGGCGATCACGTTGCCCGCGGGGACCACGCCGGTGACGAACCGCGGGTCGTTGGAGGCGCGCACCGCCTCGGGCAGCGCGACGGACAGGGCGCGCGCGAGGATCTGGGATACCGGTGGCAGCACCGGCGGCCCGGTGAACGCGTTGACCGCGACCTCGCGGATGCGCGCCGCGGGCACGCCGAAGTCGAAGTCGGGAAGGCCGATCGGCCCGGTGATCTCGCGGCGCAGGACCTCGCGCAGCGGCAGGCCGGTGACGCGCTCGACGACGGCGCCGAGCACGAAGCCTCCGGTCAGCGCGTGGTACGCGAGCCGGCGCCCGGGCCGCCACTGCGGCTTCTGGTTGGCGAGCACGGCGAGCAGCTCGCTCGGCCGCTCGAGCAGCCCGAGGTCGGCGAACTGCGGCGGGATGCGCGGGATGCCGGCGCGGTGGGTGAGCACGTGGCGCAGCGTGATCCGCTCCTTGCCGTGGCGGCCGAACTCGGGCAAGTACCGCGCGACCGGGTCGTCGAGGTGGACGAGCCCGCGCTGATCGCACGCGTGGACCAGCATCGCGACGACCATCTTCGACGCCGAGAACAGATTGAACAGCGTCTGCGGCGTGGCGACGACGCGCGGGCTGTCCGGCGGATCGAACGGCGCATTGCCGCGCGCGTGGCCGAGCGAGCGGTCGATCACGACGCGGCCGCGCCGCCGGATGCACAGCGCGAGCGCGGGATACAGCCCGGTGCGATAGGCCGCGAGGCAGGTGCGCCAGATCGCGTGCACGGCGGCCGGCTCGAGCCCGGCGGCCCGTGGCTCGACCTCCGGCGCCACGCGCGCGACCTCGTCGGGCGGCGCCGTGCGCACCAGCGTCTCGAAGCGTGAGCGCAGCCAGGTCATGGCACCACGCGCAGGCAGCCCTCGTACCAGGTGGCGCCGAGCCGCTCGTCGCGCTCGATGATCCACAGCGAGACATCGGTGGGCCCGTCGAGGTCCTCGGGCGCGGGCGAACGGTAGTCGGTGAACAGCGGCGCCGGGTTGCCGGTGATATCGCGCGGCCCGCCGGTCGTGCCGCTCGAGAAGCCGCCCGCGCTCGCGACCCACTGGTAGGTGAGGCTCTCGGTGAAGGTCTGCGACTTGCCGTCGAGCGTGGGCACCACGTAGACCTCGCGCGCGCCATCGGGCTCGACGGGGGTCATCCGGAGCTTGGTGCTCGGTGCGATCGTCGGCGGGGACGGATTGTCCGGACAGCGGACGAACGGCACCACCGGCGACGCCGGCTGATCCTCGAGCGCGCCGTCGATCCGCACCATCGTCGGGTTGGTATTCGCGGCGCGCGCCATCGGGATGCGCGGCGACACCCGCACGGTCTTGCTCGCATACTGATCGAGGTCGCGGTCGCCGTCCTCGCCGCCGACCCGGAGCTGAACCGAGACGTCGACGCCCCCCAGGCCGCGCAGCGTGTCGTTGTCGAGCCACTGCAGCAGCACGCCGAGCAGCTGGCCATCCGGCTCGACGGTCACGCACAGCTGCGGCTCGGGCGACGAGGTATCCGGATCGTCGAGCAGGCCGTTGCCGAGCGCCACCTCGTCCTCGACGTCGCACCGGCCGCCCGCCGTCCCGGCGCACATCGTCATCGACCACAGGAGGCGCCGGTCGAGCGCCGGGTCGGCGATCAACGCGCACACGTGGGTCGGCACGAGCTTGGCGAGCAGCACCGTGGGCATCGGCGGCTGCGTCAGGTCGATGTCGAGCACCTGATCGGGCGGCTCCGCGGTCATCGCGAGGATGCGCAGGTCGACGACAATGTTCGGATCCTGGAACGAGCCACAGCCGGCAGCGGCGATCAGCGCGAGCGCACAGGCTCCACAGGATCGAGGGCCGCCGATCACCATGTCCCCTTGACCCCCAGCGTCGGCAGGATTGGAAAGCTCGTCACCGGCGATGACTCGCGATAGCGATAGTCGTATTGCACGGCCTCGGTGTTCTTGCGATTGGTCGCATTGATGACATCGATATACAGCCCCAGGCTCCAGCGCTCGAACAGCCAGTCGTGCTCGGCGCGCACGTCGAGCTGCATGAACGTCGGCGTGCGGATCGATCGAAAGTCGCCGCGGATCGGCGTGTAATCGCCTGTGTCGGCGCTGTAGGTCGCACCGATCACGGGCGTGTCGGGCCGCCCGCTCGCGACCTGGAATCGCGCGCCGAGCTCGAAGCCCTTTCCCGGCTTGTAGCTCGCGACCGCGTTGAGCACGTGCGGCTGATCGAACCCCGTCGGCACGAAGTCGTTGCCCGGGTGGTTGCGCTGCGTCGCATGGCTGAACGTGTACGACAGCCAGCCGTAGGCGTGCTCGCTGATCTCGCGCTTGATCAGCAGCTCGAGACCGTACGAGTCGCGGACGCCCTCGCTGAGGAAGTTCACCGGGCTGAACGTGCCGTCGGCGTTCGCGACCAGATCGCCCGAGAACACCGCGAGGTCGTGGCGCCGCACGTAGAACACCTCGCTATCCACCGACCACAAGCGATCGGGCCGCCACTCGTAGCCCACGCCGGCGTGGATCGCCTGCTCGAGGTTGAGGCCCGGATTGCCGAACCGGCGGTCGAACCCCTCGGGCTGCGGCGGCTGGGTGAAGTGGCCGAGGTACGCCTTGAGCGTCAGCTCCGGCGACCACTTGTAGCGCGCGACCAGCCGCGGATCGACCGAGTTGCGCGCCACGCCGTCGAGCAGGTAGCTGTCGAGCCGCAGGCTCGGCACCAGCTTCCAGCGCTCCGACAGATCGATGCCGAGATCGATGTAGCCGCCGAGCCCGATCACCTGCGCGCCGCGGAACACCTGCGACGGCGGGATATCCACGCCCTCCGCGTTGATCAGCGTGTCGGCCACCGGCACGAGCGCCTGGTACCTCGTCACGCGCGACAGCATGTCGAGCCCGGTGTCGAGCGTGAGCGACCGCGCCAGCTTGCCGTGCACGCGCATCCGGTACGACAGCGAGTCGTTGATCACGCCGAGGCTCGTGAACGGGCCGGCCGACTCGGCCTGCGCGCCGGTGAATGTCAGCGTGTCGCGGCCCCACGCCGGCGACAGCGTCAGCTTGAGGTCGCCTGCGATCACGCGCTCGTAGGTCCCGATCAGGCGGAAGAACTTCACCGACGTGTTGAGGTCGGTCGACAGCGCCGCATCTGGATCCTTGTCGAGGACGTGGAGCGTGTCCGAGGAGCCGATCGCGAACAGGCTGAGCCGCCCGTCCTCGTGCAGGTTGTAGTCGATCCGCCCCGAGTAGTCGTAGTAGACCGGCGTGACGATGCGCTGACCGCCCTTCTTGGGCTGCGGCAGGAAGAAACCGAGGAAGAGATCGATGTACGACCGCCGCCCGGCGACCGCGATCGACAGGTCGTCGGTGAGCGGCGCGCGCACGTAGCCGCCCGAATCGATGAAGTCGACCTTGGCCGAGCCGTGCACGCCATCGGACTTCGACGGCCGCAGCTCGAGCGCGACCGCGCCGCCGTGGTGGCGCCCGAACCGCGCGGGGAAGCCGCCGGGGTAGAGGTCGAGCGAGTCGAGCATCTCGGCGTTGAAGATCGAGGGCCCGCCGAGGAAGTGGAACAGCGATGGCACCTCGTGCCCGTCGACGAAGATGCCGGTGTCGTCGGGGTTCGAGCCGCGGACGAGGAGCAGGCCGAGCCCGAACGGCGCGCGCTGCATGCCGGGCAGGGTCTGGATCACGCGGATCGGGTCGCCGAAGGTGCCCGGCACGCTGGTCATCTGCTGGCGCTGCACCGTGCGCCGCGTGACCTCGAGCACCTCGCGCTCGCCCTCGACCACGGTCTCGTACGGGTTGCCACCGCGCGGCCGCATCCACAGCCGGACCTCGAGCGCCTCGCGCTTGCTGATCGCGATCGGTCGCTCGAGCCGGTCGTAGCGCGGGTCGACCGCGAGGACCTTGTAGTTGCCCGGCGGTACGCCATGGAAGAAGAACGAGCCATCGTCGCCGGTGACGGTGTCGAGCGCGAGCTCGCTGATCGAGACGATCACGCCGCCGAGCGGGCGCCGCGTACCGCGCTCGACCGCAGTGCCTTGCAGCGTCACCGGCGCTTCGATCGGCCCGGCGTGATTTGGCGGCCCGGTGCGCGCGGCGGCGGGCGGTGGCGGTGGCTCGGGCTCCTCGCGGTGCTCGATCACGAAGTTGATCGTGGTCTCGACCGCGATCGGCGCCGGCTTGCCGTCGATCTCGGCGGGCTCGAACAGGTACTGCATCGCCGCGGCGACCGCGGCCTCGTCGAACCCCTCGCCGACCGGCTCGATCACGTCGACCGCGCTCACCGTGCCCATCGCATCGATGTGGATGCGGACGCGGACCTTGGCCTCCTTGCCGGCGGCGAGCGCCGCGGGCGGATACTCGGGCGCCAGCGCCTGCAGCAGCTTCGGCGACCGGGTCACCACCGGCGCCTGCTTCGGCGCGGCCTGATCCGGGCGGCGCACGTCGTCGGCCCGCGCCGGTGCGCACCAGATCGCGATCGCGGCGATCGCGAGGACACACCGGAGCATGGGAAAAGTCTATCGGTTGGCGCGCGCGTCGCCAACGCGCAGCACCGTGATCAAAGCTGCGCCCACGTGCAACCTCGTTCGGTCACTGTTTCCGAGCGCCTCTCGCTCCGCTCTTCCGGGCCGACCGCGCCTCCGGCGTGTCGCCCCGGGCTCCGCTCGATTCGGTCACTGTTTTCCGAGCGCCTCTCGCTCCGCTCTTCCGGGCCGACCGCGCCTCCGGCGTGTCGCCCCGGGCTCCGCTCGATTCGCTCACTGCGTGTCGGCGCGCTCGTCCTGCGCGTGGTCGCGCAGGTGACCGAGCAGCTTGTCGAACATGCCGCGCATCGCGTTCTCGAGGGCCTCGCGGCGAAGCGCGGGCAGATAGCGCGGGTCGAAGGTCTGGTTGCCGACCTGGACCTTCGCGCCGCCCGACAGGAAGGACAGCATCTTTCCGCTGTCGTCGGAGATCGCGAGCCGGAGCTGCGCATCGATCTCGACCGCCGAGGCGTTTCGCACCACATCGAGCCGGGTCACCGATAGATCGATGTGACGCGCGACGAGGCCCCAGCGCTGCGCGTCGTCGAACGTCGATGTGATCGACGGCTCGGCGCGGCACTCCTGCGAGAGCACGCGCTTGATGATATCGGCGTGCTGCTTGCGCGTCGGCTTGTCGGCCATGCCGGGCGAATCGTCCGACGACGAGTTGATCAGCACGTAGAGATCGGCATGCGGCTCGTCGGGCCGCGCGAGGCGCCCGACCGGCCGCGCGCCGCCGGCGGCCATGCGGCGCGCCTCGACATCGCCATCGCTCCGCGGCGCGCGATCGTCACCCGGACGGCTCGCGCGCGCGATCTTCATCGCCGCGTTGCTCGCAGCCTTGCGGACGTCGTCATCGGCATCCTCGCTGGCGAGCGTGCGCAGCCGGGGCAGCGCGGCCTCGCAGGCGAGCCGGCCCAGCGCGGTCGCGGCCACCACGCGGACCCGGGCGCTCGGATCGTGGAGCGCTCCCACCAGCGCCTTCTGCGCCGCGGGTTCGGCGAGCTTGGCCAGCGCGAGCACCGCGGACAGCCGGGTCTTGTCGCTTCCGCTCGACAGCATCCGGGTCAGCGCAGCCACCCGCTGCTCGGCGTGGGCCGGTGCGTTTTGCAATACAGCTGCGAAAACCGTCGCGAGCAGGGCCACGCACACGACTCGAAGACAGCGACCGATCACGGGAAGTCGGTGCGCGCCGTGCATGCCGTCGTTCGATTAGGCGCGATGCAGTCGAACGAGTCAACGATTACAAGCTGCACGCTTCCTGCATGCAGGCGTCGTGTATGGTGAAGTCAGTATCGATCTCCGACGCGCAATTCCGGATCGGTGTGGGTGCCGCTGGCATCGCACTGGCCGCGGGGATCATCGCAGTCAGGTTCGGTGGGGCCATGTCATTGCCGGCAAAGCCGGCGCCACCGTCGAATCCGAGCGGCACGTCGAGCGAGCTGCTGACCCGATCGTCGGCATCGCCCGCGGTGTATCAGGACTTCGTCGGTCGCGATGCCGCTGCCGCCGGTGTGCGCGCGCCGACGATCGAAGAGCTATCGCGCAAGCTGCCGTATCGCGTGGATGAAGCGCGCCATGTGATCGCCGTCGGCCAGCCGTCCGTCGAGATCGCCGGCGTCCGCCTGCGCGCGGTTCACCTCACGGACGTGCTCGCACTCGAAGTCACGAACGTGACGGACTCCGACATCGCCTACGTGGTCGTCACCGCGCCGATGCCCGCGGCCGGCTGCAACAGCGCGCCGGTGCAACCCTTCAACGCGATGACGATCGCGCGCGGCCACGGCGAGACGCGGGTCGAGTGCGGTTGGCGCGATGGCATGGCGCTCGCCGTCACGCGCGTCGAGACCGTCGAGGTGTCCCCGCTGTCTGCCTGGTACTTGAGCCACGTACCGCCCTCTGTCGTCGGGATCCCGCCACGAATCGCGCGCGGCCATTACGCCGCGACGGCGACCGAGCGATGCAGCGGAGTGGTCCCTCAAGCGGTGCGAAGTGGGCTCGAACGCGGCGAAATCGGGTGGCGAGATCTCGTCGACTTCTATGCCCGGCACCGTTGCCAGACCTATCAATTCCCACTGTTATATCGCGCATTTAAATCCGACGGGGAACGCCCGGTGCCGGCTGTGTCCACAGGCATGTGACTGATTCCGCGTGGTTAAGCTTGCTATTGGTTCTCAGGACTGTTTAGCTAGTCCTAGTTACGCGGAGTTACGGGTGACCAAGTCCGAGCTCATCGAGAAAATATCTGAAACGTTGAAGCTGCCCGCCGGCAAGGCCGAGGCAATCGTCAACACAATCTTCGACTCGATGGTGAAAGCACTGGAGCGCGGAGAAGGTATCGAGATCCGCGGCTTCGGTAGCTTCACTGTCCGCAAGTACAAGGCCTATGAAGGTCGCAACCCGCGCACCGGCGAGACGGTTCACGTCGCCGAGAAGCGGCTGCCCTTCTTCAAGGTCGGGAAAGACTTGCGGGAGCGCGTGAACGCTGGCCTCGGGACGCCGCTTCCGGCGGACAAGCCCGATGAGGCAGACGACACCGATCCCAACGAGCCGGAGTACGAGGACGACGAGGAGGACTAGGCGAGCGAAGGCGAGCGCTTCGCTCTGCACTAAGTCTCCGTCGTTGTTCGCGGTTGTCCCTGCTTCATTCTTCTATCGGCCGACTGACCAGCCCAGCGTCGCCGTCGACGGAAACCAGCATTCCATCGGCGAGGAGCGACCATGCGCCTCGACATCCGACCACGCATGGAATCCCCAGCTCGCGCGCCAGTGCCGCTCCGTGATCGAGTAACCCACCGGTTTCGCTCACGAGTGCTGCGCAGCCTTCCACCATCATCGCGAGCGCGGGCGTGATCGCGCGCGTCACGACAATGTCGTCGTGACCGATCGCGCGTCCCGACGCGCCGCCGTTCGCCGCCTCCGTGTGAACTAACGCTAAGCGACGCACGCGCCCGACGACGCGCGGGCCTTCGCCAACTCCGTGAAGCTGCGCATCGGCCGCCTCCTCGCCGGTGCTCGCATCGCCATGCACGATCAGCGGCATGTCCCATTCCGCCGCGCGCGCGTGCGCCGCTCGCGCTGCCGAAGCGCGGCGATGTGCATCATCGGGGTCGAGAGTTCGCAGGGTTATCACCTCGTCGAGCGGTAACCAGAAGATGTCGTCGCCGCGAAGTGCGAGCGCTGTTGCGTGAGCCAGCAGCGCGCGCCTCACGAGCCACTGCGCGCGCGCGAACCACAGGTCGTCGAGCTCGCCGGCATCGGCCGCGGCACGCGCGAGATCGACCTCGACCGCAAATTCGGCGCGCAGCGCGATTGGCTCGACGGTTGTACCGCCGGGTGCGAGGTCGCTTCGCTGCTCGACGCGTGCGGGAGGGCGCTCCGCGAACGTCGGCACGGCGATGTCCCATGCGGGAGACATCACAGGATCGCGCAGCACGCGGCGCGGACCGATCAGCTGCGCGGCAAGTGCGGGAATCCGCTCGGGCGCGTGGCCATCGCGCGCGAGTCGATCGAGCAGCCGCTTGCGCGCGGCCGCCACGAGTGGCGAGAGCTCGCAGGTCCAGATCTGCACGAAGGGCACGTAGCGCTCGAGTGCGTCCGCCACCGTGAGCGCGGCGCCTTCGCCGGCAGTGACCAGCGGGGCAAGACGCGCCTCGATCGCGGCGATCCGCTCGGCGAGCTCGGCTCGATCCGTGGGTGGCGCCGGCGGTTTTTGCGCGGCGCGCGGCGCCGTGTAGAGATAGCCGCCGCACACGCGGAGCGAGTACGGCAGCCAGTCGTCGCCGGTGCCCGCCCGGTCGACGCGCTCGACCACCCCGGCCTGCGCCGGTGACAGCGGATCGGGATTGTGCGCGATGTCCCACGTCCACCTCCGACCGTCCTGCACCAGCGGCGCGAGCAGGATCGGCGGTGGCCCGCGTCGGCGCTGCCGCACCGGATGAAGGATCGGCCGCGCTTGCACGATCCAGGGCCGCGCTCCCTGCGGTGTGGGCTCGAGCACGAGCTCGACATCCGCGCCGCGCGAGGCACCGATCGCGGCCTCGGCAGCGAGCGCGATCTCCGCTTCCGGGGGGCCCGCGGCAGAGCGCCCGATGCGCTCGAGCGCGTCTCCGCGCTGCAGCCAGAGCTCGTCGCTCGCCTCCCCGCCGACCGGCCGGGTGTAGATCGTCACGCGCGGTCCGGGCACGAAGCGCTGCAGGATCACGGCGATCGAGATCGAGGCACCGCGCCGCTGCGCATAGGCGACCGCAAGGGGCGTGAGCGCGCCGGTCCACACCGCGCGAATCGCATTCCACACCTCGCCGGGTGCGACATCGGTGACCGATGCGAACACCCCGGCGGCCGCGCCCAGCTCGCCATCCTCGATCGATGCCGACGATCGCACCGCCAGACGCCCGAGCGCATGGGAGATCGCGCGAAGCTCGCGATCGAGCTCGGCCGGCGGCGCGGCCTCCGCGATCCGCTGAGCCGCCGCGGCAAGCTCGTGGCCGATCGCATCGGGTTGCCCCTCCGTGAGGCCGAGCGCCGCGGCCTCACGAAACATCGCGGCATCGAGCACGAAGCCCTGGGGCACCGGCAGCCCGGCCGCGATCAGGCGCGCGAGGCCGAACGCTTTTGCGCCGCACGACGCATCGGCTTCGGCGAGCGGCCGGATCGACATGGCGAGGTTGTAGCGCGCTTGATAGGCTGTCGTCGTGCGACTGCTCGCGGCGTTGTCGTTGGCCGGCGTGCTTGGCGCGGCGGCCCGCATCGACGCCGATACCAGCAAGCTGCGCAAGGAAGACGTGCCGCTGCAGGCCAAGGCCGGGCTGCGCGGCAAGAACAAGCTGTGCTGCGGCTATCCGCTCGTCGATGATCAGCAGTGGGCGCTGCGCTTCTACTGGCTCTCGCTCGAGGCCGATTACGACGAGGACGTCTCGGCCATCGTCCCCAGGGGCGGGCGGTGCGCGATCCCGCCCAACCGCTGGGTCGAGCTCTACACCCCCGACGGCTACTTCTTCAGCCGCGTCCCCGAGCGCTACGCGTGCTCGCTCAAGCTCGAAGGCTCGGGCCTCATGCGCGACGGCCGCATCGTCAACTACACGGGCTCGTGCAAGTTCGGCTATGGCACGTGCTTCGAGCAGCTCGACATCACCGACTACCCGTTCGGCCGCGGTGCCGGGCAGCGCCCGCTGGTCCCGTTCAAGTCGGTCGCGGTCGATCCGCGCCTGGTCCGCATCGGCGAGCCGCTCTACATCCCGGAGTTCGACGGCATGGTGCTGCCCGACGGCTCGATCCACGACGGCTGCGTGCGGGCCGACGACACCGGCGGCGGCATCAAGGGCCGCAAGATGGACTTCTTCGTGGTGACCTACGGAAATTTCCGCTCGCTGCTCGACGAGCTGCTCGGAGTCACCTGGATCACGCCGCACGTCGAAGCGCCGCGCTGCCAGTACTTGCGCGATCTCTAAGAACCCCAGTACCGTGCGCCGTGCTCGCCGGACTGTTCGTCACGCCCGCGGTCACCGCGATCAAGGATGCGCTCACCTCGGCCAAGATCGAGGGCGCGCTCGCGGTGGTCGGCAACGCCAAGCTCGCCGCCGCGATAGGCGCCGTGCGCGACGTCATCCCGGTCGGCCTGTCGGCGCGCGCGGCCAAGAAGCTGCCGCGGGCGATCGCCAACCTGTCGCCGGTCGAGTCCGGGTCGCTGGCCGCATTGATCGGCGTCGAGATCGCGGCCGACGAGCACTGGCAGGCCACACTGCGCGACTGGGCGCGCGTGGTGCGCGACGGCGGCGTCATCATCATCGTCGATCGAGGCCATCCCCAGGAGGCGAGCCGGCGCGCGCTGTGCGGCGGGCTCTCCGAGATCGAGCAGCGCCACGCCGGCCGCGCGGTGATCACCAGCGGCCTGGTCAGCCACCTGTAGCGCCCTTTGGCGCCCTTTGCGCGTCGAGCTACACCGGCGGGCGGACGTCGGTGTCGGCCACGGTCTTCTTGGGCGGCGGACGGAAGATCAGATCCATCTGCGGGCCCTTCACACCCTTGGAGTGATCGCCGCGGTCGTCGGGCCGCATGCCCGGCGGGATGACCCACGGGATCGCCGGATTGGGATAGCCGCGCGCGGTCTCGTACATGTAGCGCGACCACAGCGGCACGACCGTCAGGTACGCCGCGTCGCTCTTGCCGAGCGCGCGCACGCGCTTGTCGTCGCCCATCCAGACCAGCGTGGTGAACTTCGAGGTGAACGCGATGAACATGTTGTCCATCGTCGAGCTCGACGTGCCGGTCTTGCCCGCGGCGTTGACCTGCGTCGCGCGCAGGATGCTCGCGAACCCGTACTCGACCTCGCGCGCGAGCAGCTTGGTCATGAGGAAGGCCGCGCGCGTCGGGATCGCCTGCGGCGCGTCGACGCCAGCGAGCGCCTCGATCCGATCGATGCGGTCGGCGCTCGGTAGCTGCGGATCCTCGGCGACGGTGTTGTCCTCGACGGTGTTGCCCCCGCGGTCGAGGATGCGCCGGACGTAGACCCACGCGCTCTCGCGGCCCTTGGGCCGCGGCCACCACGCGCCCTGGCGCGCGAACACGGTGAACGCGCGCGCCATCTCATCGAGCTTGGAGCACGAGGCGCCCAGCGCGAGCGCGTCGTCCGGGAAGATCTTGGTCGTGAACCCGAGCTGGCGGGCCCACGCCTCGACGTTCTTGGCGCCGAGCCGGCGGAACAGATCGACCGACGGGATGTTCTTGGAGAACACCAGCGCGTACTCGAGCGTGACGTCGCCATCCATCGTGCCCTCGAGGTTGGTCGGCGACCACACCTCGCCGGTCACCGGGTCGGTGATCTCGACCTTGACGTCGTCGAGCACGGTGTCGAACCCGTAGCCCTGATCGAGCGCGAGCGCGTAGTAGATCGGCTTGTAGGTCGAGCCCGGCTGGCGGCACGCCTGCACGGTGCGGTTGAACTCCGAGCGGTCGTAGTCGGAGCCGCCGACCATCGCCACGACGTAGCCGTTGTGGTGATCCGCGGTGAAGATCGCGGTCTGCGGGTGCGGCACCTGGTCGAGCCTCACGATCGAGTCGTGGTTGTCGTCCCACTCGGCCTGGTCGACCTTGGG
>DATIPJ010000613.1:0-3354 GCA_035472155.1 Kofleriaceae bacterium | reverse complement strand
CCGCGCCGGGTGAAGAGCCGTGGGTGGCACACGTGCTGATGAAGATGACGGACGTCGACCTGCGCACGCTCGAGAGCGTGGTCCGCGCGCTGCGCCGGCTCGATGCCGGTACCTACGGCATCTGCTGCACCTGCGACGAGGCGATCGAGCCCGCACGGCTGGCCGCGATCCCCGAGGCGGCCGAATGCGTCGATTGTGTCCGGTTCGCGGACGATACGCCCAGCCCATGGCCGATGGCCACCGGCGAGAGCGCGCCGCTCCCTCGCACGTACCCACGCCCCGCCTCCGAGCCGACGGCGTAGCCCGCGACGCTCGCGGCTACTCGGCCAGGAGGGTCTCGAAGCTGCGCTGCTCGGCATCGAGATGCGCGCGCAGGCTCGCGATCACCGAGCGCAGCTCGGAGGTCGTCGGAGAGCCGAGCTGCTGCCGCATCGACCGATGCTCGGCGATGTGCGCCTCGGCGATCCGCGCCGCGCGCGCCCGGAGCTCGGTCTCGAGGAGCGCAGGGAGCAGGCGCTCCTCGAACTTGTTGTGCGCATCGAACGCAGCGCGCAATCGCGAGACCTCGCGCAAGACCTGCGCAGCCTCCGCAGTGCCGGCGTCGAGCGCATCGGCGAGCGTCTCGCAACGGTCCATCATCTCGTTCAGAGACGTGTGCTGATCGGTCAGCTCGGCGAGTGCGCCGCTGGGAAGGTAGTCCTGCTTGGTGACGACCGCGGACATGACCTGTGTCCGATCAATCGCCGTGCCTGCGGACGACGCACCCCACACGCCGTTTCGCGCAGCGTTCGCGCCTCCGACGGCAAGTGCGCGTCGCGCGGCGCAGCTCGTGCGCGATCAACGCGGCAGGCTCGACGCGAGTGCCAGCAAGAGTCGTCCGGCGATAAGGCCTCCCTTGGGCTGTGTGGCGGTCGTACGGTCGATCGCGACCGACGGATCGGCGCGCTGAAAAGAATTCGGAAGCAGCCGGATCCAGTACATTCGTCTCGCATGACTCAGCGAGTCGAAACGGACATCACGGTGCAGCGGTTCGGGTTCTTCAGCGATGAGGTCGGCCCGCGCTTGAAGTTTCCTCGCGCAGAGTCGCATCAGATCGAAGGCGCGGCGGGCAGCGTGGCCTACGGCGCGCGCGACTGCGTGTTCGACGACCTCGAGGGCCGGCTCGACACGCTGCGCTGGACCGCCGACGCGGCGTCGATCGGCTCGGCGTGGCTGCGCGATCAGGCGGGCCGGTTCGACATGGCGGTCGATCGGCTCGAGCTGCCGCGCGGGATCCGGCTGGTGCGCGCGGATCACGGCGTCGAGATCGTGGCGCCGTATCTCTCGCTCTCGGACATGAAGCTGCAGGTGCGCGGACCGTTCGGCCGCAGCGCGGACAAGCCCGCGGAGGCGCCGCCGCCCGATCGCGGGCTGCGTCAGGCGCGCCTGCGGTTTCTCGACAGCCTGTCGGGCCGGATCTACGTCACCGTGAAGGTCGTGCTCGACCTGCCGGTGATCGGCAACCGCTCGCTCGATCAGCAGCTCAAGGTGCCGATCCAGGAGGGCAGCCTCGACTTCCGCGCGCTCGAGGACAGCCTCGACTGGCTCGAGGGCGCGTTCCGCGACATCAAGCACGACGGCGACAAGCTCGCGCTGGCGTGGAAGGTCCCGATCGTCGGCTCGGCGCACGAGCTGATCGCCTGGACCCTCGACCAGGATGCGTCCGCGCTGGCGGCGTTCGGCCGCGTGCCGGTGCGCTCGCTGACCGACTTCGCCGCGAGCGGCGGCCGGCCCACGAAGGCCGACGACAAGAAGCGCAAGACGCTGCAGTCGCTGTCGCTCGATGCGATCGACATCGCGCTGTCGCTGCTCGCGCCGCGCTCGGTCGAGACCGGCGGCGGCGTCATCATGTTCGGCGGTGACGATCAGCCCGGCATGGTCGACCTGCGGGTGTCGGGCTCGATCGACGACCGCGGCCCGGGCGAGCTCAAGGGCGCGATCGGCAGCATCGACACGACGATCAAGGATGTGCAGCTCGGCCCGGCCAAGCTGACCGCGGATCGCATGCACTTCGACGGGCTCGATCAGCTCGAGGTGGTGTTCGAGGGGTTCCGCCCCGCGAACGTGATGGTGTTCGTGCACCGCGTGACCGCGACCAATGTCGCGCTGCAGGTGGGCACGAAGTGATGGGGGCTACCCAGGGTCCGGCGCCACCATGTCCTCGGGCCGCACCCAGCGATCGAAGTCCTCACCGGTGACGTAGCCGAGCGCGATCGCCGCGTCGCGCAGCATCGCGCCCGTGGCATGCGCGTGCTTGGCGACCTTGGCGGCCTTGTCGTAGCCGATGTGAGGCGCGAGCGCGGTCACCAGCATGAGGCTGCCGTGCAGCTTGCGATCGATCTCGGCGCGGTTGGGCTCGATGCCGCGCGCGCAGTGCTCGTCGAACGAGAGGCACGCGTCGCCGATCAGGCGGATCGACTGCAGCGCGCCGTGCGCGATCACCGGCTTGAACACGTTGAGCTCGAAGTTGCCGCTCGCGCCGCCGATCGAGATCGCGACGTCGTTGCCCATGACCTGCGTGCACACCATGGTCATGGCCTCGCACTGCGTGGGGTTGACCTTGCCGGGCATGATCGAGCTGCCGGGCTCGTTCTCGGGGATGATCAGCTCGCCGAGCCCGCTGCGCGGCCCGCTCGCGAGCCAGCGGACGTCATTGGCGATCTTCATGAGGCTGGTCGCGAGGAGCTTGACGGCGCCGTGCAGTCCGACGACGGCATCGTGCGAGGCGAGCGCGGCGAACTTGTTCGGCGCGGTGACGAACGGCCGGCCGGTCAGCTCGGCGAGCCGGGCCGCGACGCGCGACGCGTACTCGGGGTGCGTGTTGAGCCCGGTGCCGACCGCGGTGCCGCCGAGCGCGAGCTCGTGGACCGGCGGCAGCGCGGCGCGGATCGCCGCGAGGCCGTGGTCGAGCTGCGCGACCCAGCCGCTGATCTCCTGGCCCAGCGTCAGCGGCGTGGCGTCCTGCAGGTGCGTGCGCCCGATCTTGACGATGCCGGCGAATGCGCGCGACTTGGCAGCGAGCGTGTCTCGCAGCTGCGAGGTCGCCGGGATCAGGTGCGCGGCGACGCGATCGGCGACGGCGACGTGGATCGCGGACGGGAACACGTCATTGGAGCTCTGCGACAGGTTGACGTGGTCATTGGGATGAACCGGCTGCTTGGCGCCGCGCGCGCCGCCCGCCAGCTCGTTGGCGCGATTGGCGATCACCTCGTTGACGTTCATGTTGCTCTGCGTGCCGCTGCCGGTCTGCCAGACATATAGCGGGAAATTGCCGTCCAATTTTCCCGCGATCACTTCATCGGCGCTCTTCACGAT
>DATIPJ010000612.1:0-3013 GCA_035472155.1 Kofleriaceae bacterium | reverse complement strand
TGCGCTGGGTCGCACCGCCCGGTGCGGCCAAGGCGGCGCGCGCCGCGCAGGCGCGGCTCCCGGAAGCGACGCTGCCGCTCGACCGCTTCGCCGCGATGATTCCGTTCGTCGCGGCGCACGACCCGTTCCGCAACGACCTCTCGCCGGGCACCGTGCGCCGCGCTGCGGCCGCGCTGATCACGACGCTGGTCGAGGCACTGCCTCCCGTCGCCGGTGCGGGACGCGCGCAGAGCACCGCCGCGCAGCTCGCTCGCCGGCTCTCGAGGCGGCCGAGCGCGCGCCTCGTCGAGGGGCTCGACCTGCCACAGCTTTTCAGCGGCCTGCTCGAAGGACACGGTTTGCGCCAGCTCGAGCACGTTCTCGCCGCGGTAGAAGATCCCGTCGCCGCGTGACAGCGTGATCGCCGACGACACGGGCGCGGACGGCGCCGCGCGACGCGGTCGCGCCTGCAGGCGCCGCAGGTCGGCCGGTGCGAAGAAGCTCTCACGTGAGTCGCTCGCGCGATGCGCGGTCAGCTGGCCGCGGCTGACGTACGCGTACAGCGTCTCGGGCTTGACCCCGAGCGCACGGGCGGCCGCCGAGGTCGGAATCAGGCCGGTCTGGCGCAGGAACGCGGCTGTCCGATCATCCATTAGATTGATCCTAATCAACGTTGATGACAGTAGCTAGAGTCCGATGCATGACGACTCTCATCGACGTCCCTCGTGGCCTCAAAGGCGTCGCAGCTGCCGAGACGAGCATCGGCGACGTCCGCGGCGGCGAGGGCTTCTACCACTACGGCGCGTACAACGCGACGCGCCTCGCCCGCGAGCGGACGCTCGAGGAGGCCTGGTTCCTCGTCCGCACCGGGAAGCTCCCCGACGCGACGGAGCTCGCCGACTTCACGCACTCGGTCGCCGCGCACCGCGCCATCCCTCAGGAGGTGGTCGCGGCCTTGCCGACCGTCGCGCGCCTCGCGTCGAACGAGCAGCCGCTCGAGGCGCTGCGCGCGGCGTACGAGCTGTTCGCGCTCGCCAAGCACTACAGGCCGTGGCTCGATCTCGACGCCGACACGCTCGACGGACAGGCGCTCGAGACCGCAGCGGTGTTCGCCCCGATCGTGGTCGCGCTGCACCGGCTCGCGCGCGGTGAGGAGCCGATCGCGCCGCGCGCCGACCTCGGCCACGCTGCGAACTACCTGTACATGCTGGAAGGCCGCGAGCCAAGTTCCGAGCGGGTGCGCGCGCTCGAGGCGTACCTCATCTCGACAATCGATCACGGCTTCAACGCGTCGACGTTCACCGCGCGCGTCGTTGCGTCGACCGGAGCCGACGTCGCGTCTGCGGTGATCGCCGCGATCGGCGCGCTCTCGGGTCCGCTGCACGGCGGCGCGCCGTCACGCGTGCTCGACATGCTCGACGCGATCGGCGAGCCTGCCGGCGCAGAAGCGTGGCTGCGCGAGGCGCTCGAGCGCGGCGAGAAGCTGATGGGCTTCGGCCATCCCGTCTACCGGACCACCGACCCGCGGAACGTCATGCTGAAGGAGGTCGCCGCAGAGCTCGGCAGCGAGCGCCTCGAGTTCGCCGCACACGTCGAGGAGACGGCGGAACGCCTCTTGCACGAGCGCCGGCCCGACCATCCGCTCTACGCGAACGTCGAGTTCTACGCGTCGATCGTCCTCGATGCGATCGGCCTGCCGCGCGCGCTCTTCACACCGACGTTCGCCGTGAGCCGCGTGATCGGCTGGACCGCGCACATCGTCGAGCAGACGACGAACAACGCGATCCTGCGCCCGAGCGCCCGCTACGTCGGGCCGGAGCCGGTGTCGTAGCCGAGTGCGATCGCGTCTCTTGCCTCGAGCGGCGCGGAGAGCGGCAGTACAAGAGACGTCCGGTCGGGTTCAGAGAGATCAGGGGCATAGCGCGCGCGGCGGCGGCGGTCAGCGAAGCCCATGTAGAGGACGAAAGCCCAGTCGCCGACGTCGTCCCCGGATGCGGCCAGGGCTGCGGCGCTTCGCGCCGGCGTCGGCTTGAACTTCTGCGGCTTGTACAGCCACGAGACGATGTTCGCCCAGATGTCGACCAGCGAGTTCCGGATCCCGATGAACGCGACGATCGCGTACGTTCCGAGGACACCGTTGAGGGCTGCGAAAGCCGCGTTCGACCAGAGGTCGCGCTCCCACGCGAGCTTGAACGTGTAGGCGGAGTAGGCGACGAGGAGATAGGGCAGCACGACGTACACAAAGGCCGGCACCGTGCGGTCGCGCACCTTTGGCGTGCGAATGAACTTTCCCTTCGCGCTCGTGAGGGCCTGCACGATCGAACTGAGGCTGCCTGCGAGGTTCACGGGAAGAAGCAACAGGTTGAAGCCATAGATGCGCACCGCATCCAGTGGCTTGTGGCCGCAATAGCGCAGGTCGACGGCCATCGCGATGAAGTACGGCGCGGCCACCGCGTACGTCAGCGGCGAGATCAGGTGGGCGTTGAACGGGATCACCATTAGGCAGAGGACGAAGAGTGAGCTCCAGAAGATCGAGCCCATGTAGTTCAGGCGCAGGAGCATCTCGCCGATGCTCGTCCGCTCTCCGCGCCGCCGACGGGCGCGTACGGCGCGCAACAGGTTCGGCAGGATCAGCAAGCCGCCGTTGGCCCAGCGATGGCGTTGGATGCAGAGCGAGCCAAAGTCGGGCGGCGTCGCGCTGTACGCCAGGCGCTCGGGGTAGTTGTGCAGCGTCCAGCCGTGCGCGGCCAGGTCGATGCTCGACTCGGTGTCCTCGATGACCGTTCTGTCCGAGATGTACCGACGAATGACGAACTCGCCCTTGTATTCGATCTGCTCGATATCGTCGAGCGCGCGCTTGCGCAGGATCGCGTTCGCTCCGACCCAGAACGTCGCGGAGTGGTAGGTCATCCCCTGGTGGATGATGTGTTGGAGGTCGGTGGTCGCGCCGGCGATGCGCTCGATCCGCGTGGCGGCGCCCGGGAACGCGCTGTACGGGGTCTGGGCGACCGCGACGCGCGCGTGCTCGGGCTGC